>NZ_JBLWAB010000007.1:0-52583 GCF_048284645.1 Mycoplasma haliaeeti
TTTAGTACCAAATGGAATTAAGTATCCACGTTTTAAGGCTTCAAAGTATGATTGTTGAATTGTTACTTTAGGATCGCTATATTTATCCATAGCATTCTTATCACCAAATCATCAAACATAAACTAATAATTGATCTGATCAGTAGTTGTTTAAGTTAGTTGATGAAGAGGTGTTTCCAAAGATAAATTCTTTATTGTATTTTGTATTATATTTTTGAGCACCCATAGCTACACGCTTATCAGATGGAATACTATCAAAGCCAGGTATTTCATCCTTCATAGCATTGTAGGCATCACCCATTCCATCTCTATAGAATCCTTCAATTGAGATTCCTGATCAGTTTCAGAATACGCCACCAACATTTCCTTTTTCTTTAACTAAAAGAAGTAATGTTGCTGTTAAACGATACATGGCTTTGTATCCTTCTGATTTGACATATTGCATTCCAGTTACATCTACTTTATCAGACATAACTTGTGACATTTGATATTTGAATAATGGGTAATATAAAGCTTTAATTAAAGCTTTGAATTTGCCTGGCACGCTAAAGAGACTAACATCTACTTTGAATCCAAACTTAAGTTGGTTTTGTAATCCTTCATCAGCACGAGTTTCACTTGCTGCTGTAGGTTGGATTGCGCTTCTAGCAGTATTATTTTCTGTTGGAATATTTAAGATTCCTTTAATAATCTTATACATTCCTGTATTGTTTTCAAGTGAGCTTGCATCAAAGAGACGATTAATTAATGTAGCGTAATTATCGGCTCCAATATTTTCAAGCAATTTAGCTAGAAATTCATTTTTATCTAGTATCTTACCAAGTGAAATGTTATTTCCATCTTCAGTTGTAATAACACTTAAAGCACCCTTAATAATTGCATTGGTTAAATCTTTCATCCGGTTTGGACTTTGTTCAAAGTGAGTATCTTTAATCCGTTGGTAAATACCATTAACAGCTTGATCTAATTCAGGTGAACCTACTATAGTTTTAAATAGGCCACTAGCCACATTTTGTAATAGGTTGTAATCTTCTTGTGAGCTAAAGTCAATCTTTAATGAGTTAGCTAAAACATTTTGTAAGATAACTGTTACACCTTTAGAGATAATGTTATCTCTGTTTGATAAGATAGCTGTAAATCAATCTTTAATATCTTTCTTAATTTCTTCAGATTTAGGTGAGTTAAATAATTCACTTAACATTGAAGAATATGAGTTGTGTTCGTCATTTGTATATACATCTGCCCGATCAAAGATATCTTTAAGTAAGGTAATTAATAAGTTAGCTAGTGCAGGTTGAGCTATCGCTTCTACTAGCATATCATTAATTGAATTTGTAATCTTGGCACGATTTTCTAGAGATAATTCAGCTTGTTTTTCTTTAGGCATTAAGGCATCTAGGAGCATATTTCCAACATTAAAGGTATGGATAAGCTCTTCGATTTTACCTTTCTTACCATTTGCTGAACTAGTAAGTAGTTTAGTAATTAATTCTTGAGTAATATTAACAATATCATCTTTATTATTAACAATTAAACTTGCTTTAAGGAATTTTTTAGCTGTCTTAAATTCAGTGAATTCAAGTCCATTGAAGATAGCAAGGCCAACTTTTGAAGTAAAGTCTTTAAATCCATTAGCAGATTTAATTGTGTTAACAATTGAACCAATAATTGATTTAAACATATCTGTTTCTTCAAATAAGGTTCCAAGATTATTAACAAATAAGTTAACCATCTTATCAAGACGTTTCTTACCTTCAGTATCTGTGCTATAGTCTAATCCAGCAAAAACAAGCGCTTTATTTACAAGTAAATGTGCAATGTTTCTTGCATATTGATTGTCATTAAGCACTGATTTGAGTAAGTCAATAATTGCTTTTGAAGTAGCTTCTTCATTTTCTTTGACATTTAGATATTTTTGTAATCCATTAAATCAATCTGTAATTCCTTCAATTTGATTTGGATTTTCTAAATATCATTTTGAGATATTTTCAACTAAACCAGGAATGCGATCATTATTCATTAATTGATCAACGAAGAACTTAAAGTTTAGTCCTATAGTATTGAACTCTTCATCACTAATATTTAAAGTTTGTTTAATTTTAACAATTGTAGCATTGTCTTGAGGGATAAGACTTCAAGCAATAGTTCCAATTGAAATATTTGAGGTAGCAAACTTAGTTACATTTCTAAAGAATGTGTATACATCTTGTTGTAAGTTCTTTTCTTTAACAGCTGTAGCATTTGTTTTAAGCGATTCAAGCACTTTAGCTTGGAAGTTAGGATTATTGTAAATTGATTTTCCAAGAGCTAAAAGCTTGTTAGTAAAGTCACTGGTTGAAATGTTTAAGCCTTTGTCCTTGACTAATTCAATCAAACTATCTAATAGTTGAGGAATTAAATCTAAGTTGGCATCAAATTCACTTAAATTATTTATCAAGATTGCTAATAAAGGTTCTGGATTTGTAATTCCATCAAACAATTGAGCAAACTTCATTGAAGTAATTTCAGGTGCTGGAATTTCATTAGTACCTTTATTTTGACCAATTAGAGGTAATTTGCCACTAAATGAACTAATATCTAGAGTTGTAAGTACTTTATGTAATACTTTTGAAAGAATCTTGACAAAGTTTTCACTCTTATTAATTTGATAAATTCAGTTTCTAATTGCACTAACAGCTGCTTGCTTAAATTTAGGATCAGAAACTAAGGCTTGAATTAATTTTGAGTAAGCTTCATCATCTTGAGCTGTTGCTTGATCACCTTCTTGATAGTCTGATGGTAGTTTAATTTGAGCAAATTTATCTCAGTTTTGTTGTGATAAAACATCTTCTAGTACTACATGTAAGAAGGCTTTGGCTTGTGGTAAGTTTAGAACTTCTTTAATTAATTCAATAATTTCACCTGATTTAGCATCTGCATTAATATCTTTATTAGCAAGATCGTATTTTAAGTCAAATTTATCTAGATATTTATTTAGGCCTGAAATAGTGATAATTTGGTAAATTACATCATCACGTTTAGAAATATCATCATAGATAATATCAACTAGTTTAATAATTGCATCTTTGTTCTTTGGCAAGTTATTTGCTTGTTCAAAGAAGGCTTGAATAAATTTATATTTCTTAAAGTTAAAGATTTTTAATAGTTGACTAGATAAATCTTTAAGTGCAAGAGAAGCTCTTTCTTTTCATGGCTTGTTTTCATTATTAGCAAATTGCACTGCTGTATTGATTAAAGCATTTAATACTGCATCCAATGATTTTGTACTTTCAAGTCATTTGATTGTATCTGATAAGAGATCTTGAGTTAATTTATCACGATCTACTGTACCTAAATCAATATGGAAGATTTTTGCAGCTGCATTAGTTGCATCTACAACAACTTGACTAAATTGTTTAGAAGCTAATACACGATTTAGAATTGATTTTAAGCTATTTTTAGCTTGTTGTTGGAACTCTTCATTCTTTAATACTGCAATAAACTTATTAGGGTCTAATTTTAGACTATCACCATCTTGAAGGAAAGTAGGTTCCTTAATTAAGTTAAAGTAAGCAGCTAGTAAAGTTAAAATATCTTCATTGTGAGCTACTGAAACTTGACCATTTTGTGTGGTTACTTCACCTAAAATAAAGTTAATTAAGTTAGCAAAATGTTGTCTATCTACGTATTCAAATAGCTTGCTATTTAGTGAAGTGATTTGTTGAGTTACGATGTTTTGTAATTTACCTGACTTGATTAAGGCAAATACTACATCTTGCATGATTTCAATATAGCTTGTGTAGTGAGGTTTAATAAAGTCAAGGTTAAGAATCTTGTTAACAAAAGCAAGAGGGTCTTTTTTGACTTTTTCATCAATTAGATGAGTAATTTGTTGAGGAATTAAAGCAAATTTAGCAATTACTTGAGCTGAATCTGTTTCATTTCCAGCTACTTTTAAGCCTTCAAACACAATATTGATTGTTTCATTAATTAATTCAACTTTATCTAATAATGGTTTAAGGTTTTGACTTAAAGCTTTAATAGTTGCTAGTTTTTCTTCAGAGTAAGAATCAGTATCTACTCCAAGTGCTTTTAAGCCTTTGATTAAGGCATTTTGAGCAATATGTTGAACACTTTGGTTAGTTAGTAAATCATTAATAAAGCCAGTTAAATCACTTCTTAATGAGACTAGATCAACTAGAGTTACAACTTTCTTAATAATATCAGCATATGAAGTTACAAAGCTGAATTGATCCATGTGCTCAATTAGGTTATTAATACTTTTTGTTACTACGCCTTGGAAGTTTTGGTTTGTTAACACAAAGACAAAGAGTTTTTCAAAGTCTTGTTTATCTACAAAACTATAAATCTTTTCAAGTGTAGCTTGAGGAATTAATTTAAGAATTGAATGAGTTAATTCGATTGCTTTCTTAGGACCTTTAGTTCCATAAAGAGCAACTATTTCTGGATCACTTAATTCATCTTCTTGACTTAAGTTTCCAAAGATATTTTGTAGTATTTGTAAGATTTCAGGTTTATTTTCACTAAATAGTTTTGAACCTGAAATGCTTGCAAATGTCTTAACAATTTTGGCTTCGAATTCATGGTTAGTATCATGAGCTATTTTATCTTTAAATAATGAACTTAAAGCTGCACCAAGATTTAGCTTACTAAAGTTAGCACCATGTAGCTTCATATAGCTAATTACAGTTTCAAATAGTAAGTTTGAGATACCAAAGTTAGTATCAACTATATCGTAAAGACTTAAAATGTTACTAATTAAGCTATCAATTCTGTCAGGATTAATATCTTTAAAGACAAAGGCAACTTTTTCATTCTTAATTGCTTGAGTAATAATATCTTTTAAGACATCTAGAACACCAAATTGATTAATTGCTTGTGAAATAATTTCTAATACTTGAGGCTTAATGTTAGCAATAAAAGTATCGTTGCTTACTAGGATTCTAACTAGGTCATTGTAGCTGTTTGCAGCATTTAATGATAATTCAGGATGTGCTGTGTTGTTAGCGTTAGATACAATAGCTTTAATTGTTTCGTGTAAGATAGTCTTAAATTGTTTTGAAACAATTAACTTATTAAATAATTGATTAATTTTGTCTTGATCTGTAATGTTTAATTTTGCAGCAATTTTGTCTATTGGTAAGTATGCAACTAGTTTACCTGCATAAGTATCATATAAACCATTTGCTGTATCACTATTAAAGACACGATCTACAAAGACATTAAGCTTATTGCTGTAGGCTCAAATGTCTGAATTAAGAATTGTTTTAACAAAAGCAAAGTCACTTAAGTTAACTAATGAACCTAATTTAGGAGCTATATTAGTTACTAAATCAATTCAAGAATTGCTATTTGGTAATTGCTCTTTAGCTAAAGTAAAGAATTTAGTTAATAAACTTGGGTCTTGTTCAAGTAAGGCTACTAAAGTCTTTCTAACACCACTATAGAATTCACGTGGGAAGGTATTTTCAGCAGTAAAGACATTTTTACTAATTAAGAACTTATTAATGAAGTTTTGAAGTAAATCAGTAATAGTTTCACTATTTAAAATAAGTTTAATAAATTTAGAAAGTTCAAGTGAGTGAGTAAATAAGTTTGAATTTTTAACCAATTGATAGCTACCTGCCATAGGGTTAGCTACAATTTCACCTAAATCTTTAAGACTTAAACCAGCTTCAATTGCATCTATAAGTACTACTAGAGTATTGTTATCATTTAGCAACTTATCAACTAGAGCTTGTAAGTGTTCAACAGTTGTATAAGGAGCAATTTTTGCTTCATTATTTTGAATTTGCTTATTAATTAGAGAAATAAGTTCAGGTGACTTAATGTACTTAGTTACTAAAATTTTAGCTACTAGTTTTAAGTATTCGTTATTATTAGCGACAATTGGTGAAGCTGAGATTTTATTAATAAAGGCACTTGGGTCTTTCTTAAATTCAGCTGTAAGCACAGCTAATAATTTAGGTCCAATAGCTTTAATTTCACCAGTAATATCACTTGCATTTTTAGCTTGTTCTAAGCTATCGAATAGCACTTGAAGCATACCATCATATAAGTTAAGTTCTTTAACCAATGGTAAGAAGTTATTTACTACAGAGGTAATAAATTCTTTAGTTAGGTTGCTATTTCCTTTTATTCCTTGAACATAGATGTATTCAATTTTATCTTGAGCTACTTTATCAAGTATGCTAATTAAAGTTTCTTTAACTTGATTATTGGCAAAGAAAGCAGTTACAAAGTTAGTTACATCACTACTAATTGTCTTGAAGTCAACAGCACCAAAGGTTACTTTAAGTAGATCATTAAAGCTATTGATGTTTTCAAAACTTCCATAAGCAGCTAATACATTTGATAATTGTTTAGTAAAGATTGCCTTGATATTTTGATTACTAAAGATAAATTTAACAACAGTTATAATATTTTCTTTAGTTGCATATTTAGCCACTAAATCTTTAATATTTTGTGGTAATAATTGATAAATTTGATCAATGAAACTATCATCAGTTGCAATCTTGTTATATACATTTGTAATAATTTGTTTTAGATAGGTAGCATGTTGTTTTAGTAAGCTATCTCCAAAAAGATGCAATAACTTAATAACATTGGTTTCAAGGTTTGCTCCCTTAAATAAGGCAGCGAATTCATTAGCTATATATTTACCAAGTGAAGCATATGTTGTTACATTACCATCGTTGGCAAATTTTTCTATTCCACTAAATAAGATTTCAACAATATTTAGTTTGTCTTGAGATTTAATTAATAAATCATAAGCTGAGCCAAGTAAAGCTTTAAGTTCAGAGTTTTGATCATCATTTTGATGGGCAAAAATTCAAGCTGTTTGTTCATTTGTACTTAAGACTTTAGCAGCAATTGAAACAAACGCATTCTTTGCAATAGCAAATTCAGGAACTTCATTGTATTTAGCAAATATTCTTAGGGCAACTTGCTTAATTTGCTCAATAAATGTAGCATCTTTAAGGAAGACTAATCCTAATTCTTTAAAGTTAGTTGCTTTATTTAAAGCTTCTTGGTTACTAATTACACTAGTTGTAATAGCATTAGCTAATTTATTTAATGAGTTAGATTGTAAGATTCTAATTACAAATTTAGCTATATCACTAGCTTGAATGTTATATTCTTTTAAGCTCTCTGGTAGTGAAATTTTTGCAAGTAATTTAGTTAAAATGTTTGGTTCATTGCTTTTGGCAAGTTCTTGAGCTTGGGCAAATAATGAATTTAATAATTGTGCATATATTTCTAATTCATTCTTATCAAGAGGAACTACTAATAAGCCTTTGACTAAGTCAAATGCATTAATTTCTACTTTATCTTTAATTAGGTTAGGTAAAGATTTAACAAAGGCATTGACATCACTAGTTTGGATAGCTTGTTCTAGAAGTGAATTAATGACAGAGACAATCTTGTCTTTATTTCAAATGTTATCAAGAGCATTTGAAATAAGTTTTTCAATAACTCCATCATACTTGACTTCTAGCTTAATATTATTGCTTTGAGCTAGATACTTAACAAGTTTAAAGATTGTTTTTGGTGCCTTAAAGTTAGGTACAAGTTGTGGAATAATAGGTTGAATTTGATTTTTAATTAATTCTTTAAAGGTTGCATCACTAAATAATTTAACTAGTAATTCATTTGGGTTTTTAGCTAACTTAATATAGTCAATATGATCAATGGCATAGTTAGCTAAAGCTGGAATAAAGGAATTAATTTGACTTTGCTTAAAGATTTGATCTAATAAAGCATTAATTTCACCCTTATCAACATATTGCTCAATATTTGCTTTATTAAGAGCATTTTGAGCTAATGAATGAATTTGTTGAATTAATTCATTGTTCTTGTTTAGGCTTGTAAATAAGTAGCTAACTAGTTTTTTGATAAATTCTTTATTTTGATTAATTGTCTTACTATCTGCTAACTTATCAACTAGAGCTCATGGATCGCTTAGTGCAGTTTGTTTGAGTGAATTTAATAAAGCTTGTGGTAAGGCTTTTAGTTCAACATAAGGGGTAGCTGAATCTTTAATTTTACTTAAGGAGTCAAATAGTGTATCAATTAATGGATCAATGAATTTAAGTTGACTAATAAAGCTAAATCCTTCACTTCTGAAGTCTTTTAAGAAGTTAGAGATTTCATTATCAGTAATGTTTGCTGGTTCTTTAATCTTTTCAAATGACTTACGAAGTAGAGTAATGATAGTATCTTGAATTGATTCTTGAGTTAATAATTCATTACTAATTGCTTTTAAATGAGTTTTTAAAGTTGCTAAATCTTGAGTTTTTAAAATGTTAGCAACTAGGGTTCCGAGATCATTGCTATCTTTTAAGATATTAAAGTTATCAATTAAATGATCTAGAGTGCTAATTAAGATGGCATTTGAATGTTCATTACTAATTAAAACATTAAATAATGTGATAAATCCATCTTGAGCTAGAATGTTTTTAGCACTAGCTGGTAGAACTGAATAAATTACATTACCAAGTTTTAGGTTTGGAGCTTGCTCAATTACGTTGTGTAGTAATTGTTTAAGGAAGTCTTTATTTGAAACAATAAGATTTGATTCAACTAAGATATTAATTGCTTTGTATGGAGAAAGACTGCCTTGAATATCATCTTTACCAAGTAAATTATTTAAAGCATTTCTAAAGGCTTTATTTAAAGCAATATCAAGCTTATTAAATTCAGTATTTCTTAGTTCCATTAGGAATTGAGAAATGAAATCAGCAATAAACTTGTTAGTTTTATCTCCCTTAAATTGAATAATATTATCTAGCAAGCTAGAAATAAAGGCATTAGATTGTTCTTGAGTAAGGTTGTTATTTACATGATATTGATTAATTAATTTTCAAACAATATCTTGTAAGGTAGCTTTAATGGTTGGATTATTTAAGATATCTCAAGCAAAAGTAGAAAGTGAGTTAGCTACTTGTTTGATATTAGCTTCATCACTTAAGAAGGCTTTAATTAACTCAGGATAATTATTAACAGTTTGGAATTGCGCTGAGTTAGAGATAAAAGTCTTAATTAAAGCATTAATAATTTGATTTAGTTGTGAAGAAGAAATAATGGTTTTAATTAAACCTTCAACATCGCTTGCAGGGATTTGAGCTTTGTCTAATGTTGGCTTAATTCCCTTAACAATGGCTTGAGCAATAAAATCTTGATTCTTCTTAAATAAGTTGTCAATTACAGTAGTTAGTGCATCAGCTAGTCCTGCTTTATTGTGATTAATAAAGTTACTTTTAGCTAAAGCATTAATTAGTCTAAATAAATTATCATCAGTTAGCACATTGCTAATAAAGATGTTTGGAATGTCACTTAATTTTAAAACTCCAGCTTTATTACGTTTGGTTAATTCAGCTTGGAAATCACCCATGATCTTTTGTAAGATCTTTTCATCAATGATTTCTTGGATAATTGATTCAAAACCATTTTCTCCATTATTTTCGCTATCTAAAATTAATTCAGCTAGTTTTCCTTCAGGATCTAGTTGTTTATAGAAAGTACTTGAAGTTAGAGCTAAAATAGCTTCTACAGTAATGTTTTTGAATGTTTGTGACATTCTAAGTAATCTTTCACCATAGTTGTATGGTGAGCGAGTTTGATTAATTTTATCTAAGAAAGGATCGCTTTTTTCTAAGTAAGCTTGAGTACTATTACCAATAACTTCAACTGGGCTTTGAGTAACAGCAATTTCATATTTTAAAGTTAAAGCATCACTTTCAATAAAGGCTTTATTAAGGTCAAAATTAGGATCATAATGAGAAATATTAACACTTGGATTAGTCATTTTAAGGTACATATCAAGTGCTAATTTTTTATATCCATTTGTGTTAGGGTGAATATCAAAATAAACATCTGACAAGTCAGCTGAATGTGAACTTCAATATTTTGAGTTGTAAGCATTAACGATACTTACACGATTTTTATTACCGAATTCTTGATTTAATAGTTCATCAACTTGTTTAAATGGCAAGTTGATTTGGTCAAGTAAAACTACAACTGGATCAAGAGGGAGGTTGGTTTTAATTAAACTTTGAATAAAGTCATCTAAAGACTTCTTAAGACCTGACATAGGCATTGGGTAAGTTACTAAGTTAATATTAGCTTGAGGAGCTAATTCAGCAATGCGATCGATTAAAATCTTAACACGAGTGGCAACTTCCGGAATAGTAGCTTTAATGGCATCATTAACGAATTTGTAAATTAATAAGTAATCCGGATTTGGTTTCTTTAACTCGTTAATAATTTGCATTGGATTAGCTTGAGTTAAGTGTTTAGTAAGTAAGTAGAAAAAGTCATTAGCTCCTATACTTAAGGTTACTAAGTTAGCATCCTTTAAAGCTGCAATGGTATCATTAGCAACTTCTTTGGCATACCCAGCTTTAAATTGCCCAAATCCACGTCTACCTGCAAAAGTTTGATCTAGTTTATCTCAAGTTGGACTGTCACTGTATGGGTTTTGATAGTTGGCTCCAAGCATCATAATTCAATCAATTGCTCTTGCTCCTGAGGCAGCATAGTTTCCAAAGCTTTCAACACGATTATTTTGATTTAAAAGTTGCGCTAAAAAGGCAGGATATGAAGCTCCTTCGATTTGTCCATTAACCATTTGACCTGGATAGTCTTGTAATAGACCACCATCAAATCCAGCAGTAATTGAGTCACCTAGAGCTACAAGCTTAATTTTTTGGTCAGCTTGAATAAAGGCTGGTGAAACTTCTCTTAGCTGAGTAGCTGGTGTTTCTGGATTAGGTGTAGGAATTGGTTCAGGCTTAATTTCTGGAAGTGGTTCTTTACCTGGATCAATTGGCTTAATTGTTGTCCCACCTGGATTATTACCATATATGTCACCAACTGGGTCAGAGGCGTCAATACCACGAGATGAACCTGGTGCCTTACATGCAACAGTTAAGGCACTAGCTCCCATAAAAGCAATTAAACTTGCTGTTGATGTTACTAGTTTATTTTTCTTCATAATTTCCCCTTTACATAGGTATTTATTTATTTATAAATAAATAGTATCACAAATCTGTAATTTTATGCCACTGCCATATGGAAATGGTTTTATATACTAAAATCACTATATTTTAGGGCTATAAGGAAAAGGCAAAGAAAAAACGCTAAGACTTTTTTAAGCCATTAGCGTACTAAAAGGTAATATTTTATTATTTAAAAGGATCGATATCATTGATGATGCAATAGAAGATTTTGGTTCAATAACAAAGTGAAATTAACTCTCCCAAAGCTTCTTCACTATTGTTTTCTATTGCGATTTCAATAGCATTAACATCATCATTAAAACTAGTTAAATAGTTTAAGAAAACGTCATAAGATTTCTCATTAAATTGGTTAATTGTATAGTTTTTTAACTGATCAATTAAGTCATCATTTTCGATGTTTGAAGAGAGTTGATAGTCAAAAAATCTTTGCTTTAAAGTTCAAAATAAAATGAATTTATTACGTTGTCCAGATAAAATATCTTCAGCTTGTCAAGGGATATCATTTGGGAATAAAACTGCTTGATTTAGAATGCTTTCTTCAAGTGTAATTTTGTTAAGTGATTGGGCATAAAAATGAACGTATTTGTCTAAGAATAAGTCATAAGCGATATTTAAATTAATAAATCCACCAGGATTATTTTTTGTATCATTTTCATTTAAATAAAGTGCTAATTTTAAGGCATTATTAAAGTAAACATCAGGGTTTAGGATGTTTTTATTTGCATCCGTATAACCTGCTATAACTTTTTCAATATTAACACCTTGAGTAGCTAGTAAAATTAGTCCAATTTCACTTAATAAAGCATAATCAGAATGAATATCATTAGACACGAAAAAGGCATTTTCACGTGGAATTGAGATGTTATCAATTGTGCTAAAAATATTTTTTCTACCTATAAAATAGATGGATTTCTTAATTAAGAATTCACTAGATTGATAGTTGAATTTTGAGATAAAGTTTTTAACTGCAGCTTGCTGATTATCATCATAACCTAGGGAATCTAAAAAAAGTAAGGCTATATTATCTTGCTTATTTATATTTAGATAATGATTAATAGTTTTAGAAACAATGTGTTCTGGTAATTGTTCATTGATAAAAACTAGCTCTATCTTATTGTCCTTGTGATAATCGCTTGCTCCAAAGATGAATTGTAAGGCTGCATCAATGGCCACTTGATTTTCTTTTTTACATCAAATAATTAAAGTGTTAGTTTTTCTACGATAAAGTTTATTACAAAAATCTACAATGCGATCAATCCCATTGATTTTAAAATTTAGTGCAATATCATCAAAACCTAAAAAAGAAGAACCTTTAAAGTTTAGTGACTTAACTTTTGATATTATGTCATTTGCTACTTGAGATTCTTGATTTTGAGTATTTTTTTCTTGGTAATATTTAGTCTTAATTGAAATTAAAGGCATAATTATTCCTTAATATTTGTAGCTTCATCTTCAGCAGCTTGTTTAGCAGCTTCTGGATCAATATAAGATAAAGTAAATTCTCTTAAATTTGCAAAGCCATTTTTTGTTTCCTTTAATTCATTTTTACGATTTTTACTGTTGCTAAAATATTGCTCACTCTTTAAAAAGTTTGGGTGATTTCTTTTAAATGATCCAATATATTGATTAGTATTTTGATCATATCCGATTACAACAAAATTTACGATATCTTTGACTTGTAAAATATCGTACACTTGCATTTTGTAAAAATCAGTTACTTCATTTTTGTAAATAATAAATTTACTGTTATTTTTATCTTCGAGGAGAGCAAACTTGCTGCCTGTTCTTGTAACCTTTGCTGTTACAACTTGTCCTACTTTATATAATAATTTTGTTTCCATATATATAGAATTATAAAACAGTTTTTATTTATTAGTGGAAATTAACTTGAAAGTAATATATGATAAAATTAAGTTTACTAGATAGTAATTTATTTATCCACAAGAGGCTAAAACACGATTAAATTTAGCATTTTATAACTTGCGTATAGTCACAAAAGTCTATTTTGCCCCAAAATTGCCTAATATTTTTTTATTTTTTCCACATTTTGCATACTTTTAGTGCTATTTTTCAAGGATAAACAGAAAATGTGAAAATATTAGAAAAAAGGTGCGAAATGGATATAATTTTTATATATAGAAAAAATAATATAACTAGCCTAAAGGCTAATATAACTATTAGAAAGAGGAAAAATGAAACGTTTACAATGTTTATATAGACCAAATAAAGATAAAAACTATCCATGAGCTTTAAAACACCCAAAAGTAGAAAGCCCATTAGCTTTATTTAAGTCACGTAAAGATGCTATGACATGATTCTTATCACTAGGATACGATGCTGCAACATGATTCCAAACAGATAAAAAAATCTGAGGTGGATTAGTAATAGCTGAAAAAGAATTAAGAGGCAACAAAGAAGTTATGGCCTACGAATTTAATGTTGATAAATTCGATGGTGGATTAGAATATGATGCAACAGCAGAAGAATTAGCAATTGATCCTAAATCAGGATTAAGAAATGATAAAGAAGCAGCTAAAAACTTAAAAGCTGTTGTTGACTTCAAAATCTTAAAAGACCCAGAAACATACTTCCCAGTTGATGATGATTTCAAAATTGAAAGAAAGAAATCAGCTAAAGATATTGAAATTGAAAAATTAAACAAAAAATTAGCAGAATTATCAGCTTTATTATCAGCAAAACACGCAACAGATTACGAAAAAGAATTACAAGAACTTTACAAAAGATTACAAGACTCAGACTCAGATAAAGAACAACTATTAAAAGAAATTGAAGAATTAAGAGAAAAATCTGAAAAATTAGAAAAAGACGCAACAAAAGAAGTAATTATTGAAAAAGAAGAAGTAGTTCTTCCAGTTGTTTCAGTAGTTGAAGACAAAATTGTAGAATATGCCTATGTAAGAGACTTACCTGTTGAAGAACAACTAAAAGTATTAGCAATTTATGCTAGAAAAATGCGCTCAACAGTAGCTCAATTAGAATACACAGAAACATCTGTTGAAGACGTTAAAGCTATTGAAAAGAATTTCAAAGATGTACTAGAAGTTGCTAAAGCATTAGAAAAAGAACTTAAAGCAGAAGACTTAAAAGAATTACTTGCAGCAATTATGTACTCACTTACAAAATCAGTACAAGAATTCGATGCAAAAATTATTGGTAAACCAGAAATAGCAAACACAGCTGAAAATTGCATTTATTCAGTATGTTCATTAAATGGAAACATCAAATTAGCACAAAAAACTTCATACGTTTTATTCAATGATAAACATGTAGGATTTGTACCAAAAGACCAATACCACTACGCTATTTTCATTGGACATGATGCTCAAAGACAACACTTCATGGTATTCCAAACACCAGCTGAAGAAAAAGAAGTTGTTAAAGAAGTTCCAGCTGAAAGAACTGAAAGCACAGTTAACTGATTTGCTATCTTCTTACTAGCATTGTCATACGGAATCCTAATCACACTTGTGATCTTAATGGGAATCGGAATTATTCCAACACTTTAGTTTTATTTTAAAAGCACGCTATGTGCTTTTTTTGTGCCTAAAATAAAATGTGGAAAAATTATTTTCATTTTTTCAAAATTATGCTATTAAAAAATATAATTTTTTAATATTGTGGTAAAATAGCAATATGCTAAATAACAAAGACTCAATGCAAATAATAGTAAATCATTTAAAAAATAGTGGATTTGTATTCCAAGGAAGTGAAATCTATGGTGGATTATCAAACACATGAGATTACGGGCCACTAGGAGCTTTATTAAAAGACAATGTAGCAAACGCTTGAAAGAAAGAATTTGTTTTAAGAGAGGGAAATAACTTTTTAATTGATTCAAAAATTTTAATGAATCCAAACGTTTGAGTGACATCAGGTCACGTATCTAATTTCTCTGATCCATTAATCGAAAACAAAGTTAATGGAAAAAGATATAGAGCCGATAAATTAATTCAAGAATATGATGAAAATATTATTCCTGAAAAAATGACATTTGAAGAAATGACACAATTTGTTAAAGAACACATTAAAGAATATGAAGGTGAAAAAACAAATTGATCAGAAATCAAGAAATTTAATTTAATGTTTGAAACATCTCAAGGGGTTATTGAAGGTGCTAAATCAAAAGTTTATTTAAGACCTGAAACTGCTCAAGGTATTTTTGTAAACTTCAAAAACGTTCAAAGAACTATGAGAGCTAAACTACCATTTGGTATTGCTCAAGTAGGAAAGAGCTTTAGAAATGAAGTAACTCCAGGAAACTTTATTTTTAGAACAAGAGAATTTGAACAAATGGAACTTGAATTCTTCACAAAACCAGAAGAAGCAAATGTTTGATTTGATTATTACATTAACAAGGCTTATAACTTTGTACAAAAATTAGGAATCAAGCAAGATAGCATTCGTATTAGAGCTCATGAACCAGAAGAACTATCTCACTATTCAGATGCAACTAGTGATATAGAATTTAAATTCCCATTTGGATGAGGAGAACTTTTAGGAGTTGCTAACCGTACAAATTATGATTTAACTTCTCACATGAAAGCTACAGGTGAATCACTTGATTATCTAGATCCTGAAACTAATACAAAAGTGATTCCTTATGTAATTGAACCAAGTATTGGACTTGATCGTTTAATGCTAGCAATCATTTCTGATGCATACTGTGAAGAAACACTTGCTGAAAATGATTCAAGAGTTGTACTTAAATTTACTTACGACCTTGCACCATACAAAGTAGCTGTCTTACCACTTGTTAAGAAGTTATCTGAAACAAGTAAAGAAATCTTTGCAAGTTTAATTGACCAAGGTATTTCAGTAACATATGATGAAGCTGGTTCAATTGGAAAAAGATATCGTCGTCAAGATGCTATTGGAACATATTGATGTTTAACAGTAGATTATGATACATTAGAAGACAATTGTGTGACATTGAGAAATAGAGACACAATGGAACAAGTTAGAGTAGAAATCTCTAAACTAAATGAGTTTTTAGCCTCACATAAATAGTTAAAATTTTGGAGAAAGAATGGAAAACAAGAGAATCCCAACGGAATTAGTTAATCAGATAATTACTAGTTCTAACATAGTTGATGTAATTTCTGAGTTTATTAACTTAACTAAAAAAGGAAACAACTATGTAGGACTTTGTCCATTTCATGAAGATTCCACCCCAAGTTTTACAGTTTCTCCCCAAAAACAAATCTTTAAATGCTTCCCTTGTGGAGCTTCTGGTAATGTTGTAGGTTTCTTACAACGGATCAAAAATTGAAACTTTATACAGGCGCTTGAATTCTTAGCTCAAAGAGCTGGAATTCAATATGATTTTAGTTCATTAAAGAATTTGCAAAATGTTCAGGCTTATTCACAAGAAACTTTAGAATTGATTGATATGCTTTCAATTACTAATTCATATTACAAAGTTCAAGTGTTAACTAATCCAGCTGCAATGGATTATCTTAAAGTTAGAAAACTTGATGATGCAACATTGCGTGAAAAGTTTGATATTGGTTATGCACCCAAGAATAAGACCCTTGAGTATTTAAAGTCATTAAACTATGATACTGGTCTCATGCTTAAGGCTGGTTTAATTAATAGTGACTTACATGAACTGTTTTGAGATAGAGTTACATTTGGAATTAGAAATGAATTCAATGAATTAGTTGGGTTTTCTGCCAGATCAATTGAAGCTCACCCTGTAGCAAAATATGTTAACTCTCCAGCAACTGAATTGTTTAATAAATCTAAGATCCTATATAACTTCAATAATGCTAAAGAAGCAATTGCAAGCAAAAAAGAAGTTATTATAGTTGAAGGATTTATGGATGCAATCGCATTATATAAAGCTGGATTTGAAAACGTAGTAGCCTTAATGGGAGTTGCTCTAACCAAGGAACATTTAAATTTAATTAAAAACAACAAAGTTATTTTATTCTTAGATAATGACGCAGCTGGAATAGATGCTGCACTACGCACTGTAAAAATTTTATTAGAGCACAATTTTACAGTGTCCTTAATTGAAAATAATTATTCAAAAGATGCTGATGAGATTTTAAATACTTATGGAGCTGAAACATTAACAGAGCTAATTAAAAACTCACAAGTATCAGCTGTCAACTTTATTTATGAAAAATTAAAGCAAAAGCATAAAGTTGATACTCTTAAAGATTATGAAGCCTTTTCTAAATTTATTTTAGTGCTTAAATCTTATATTGACCTACTTGATATTGAACAACAAAAATATATAGCTAGCTTACTACAAAAAGAGTATAATTACACGCTAACTATAAAAGAGTTGGATAATGTCCCTCATTATGATGTATTTCATAATGATGAAGAACTAGTAGATTATAAGCATGCTAAAAGCTACCAAGAAAAAGTAGACTTATTAACTAATCAAAATCGTTTAGCTCTACTAATTAGGGCAATGAGTAATGAAAATATTTTAGAATTACTCAAAAGTACTTCCGATGTCGCGCTTATTTTTGCTAAGCCAGAAAACATCAAAGATTTATTTGAATATACCATTACACTTGAAACACCTCAAGATGCAAAACAAATTTTTGATCAAATATCTCACTCATTAAATCTAATGCTAAATACAATTGATACTAATTCTGCTGCTAATAATTTAATTATCAAAGATTATATTGATGAAAATATTAATGAAGCAAAAGTTACAAATGGTTCTTCAATTCCGCTAATGCCAGCATTAAATGAGCAAGTAGCTGAGTGAGAAAAATTTAAAAACTTTGTATATCCAGAAAATGGTAATGTGCCTGTTCCAACATATATTCAGGACCAAATTAGTTTATTAATAAACTACAAAAATAAGCGTTTAACGCTCAAAAAGAAATAAAGGGGGTTGTATGGATAATAAATTTGACTATAACACAGTGATAACTTATCTAAAACAACAATTAAAACATAAACATAAGGATTACTTCACACAAGATGAATTACTAGAAGTTCTAGCAGCTAAAAATTTATTTATTGATGATGCTGAATTTGATGATTTTCTTGAAGAATTAAAAGATAATAACATCATTGCTGAAGATGAAGAAGAATACTTAGATGGTGATTATTCAGCAGATGATTTTCTAGATGAAATCAATGAAGATAAAGCTAAAAATAAGTCAAAAGCTAAAAGCAAAACTTCAAAAGCGCTTGACTTAGATGATGAAGATGAGGAATTACCTGAAATCGATAACGATGATATGGATATTGACTTCGAAGATGACAAAGACGATGATGACTTTGTAGATGATGATTATGTTGAAGACGACGAAGTTGATGAAGATTATTACAAGATTCCAGATGAAGAAATCGAAGAAGAGGAAGAAGAAGACGATGATTCTGAAGAAGATGAAGAAAAATTAAATGAAAACTTCTTTGAAGAACCTGATGATCTTGATATTAATCTAAACGCTTTATCATTTGATTATGTCGAAGCAGTAGATTTAAATGAAACTCCTAAGAAAAAAGCTGACTTATCTAACAAGCTAACTGAAACTAACGATATTGTTAAGTGATACATGAGATGAATTGGTAAGTATGGAGAATTACTTACTGTTGAAGAAGAACGTAAATTAGCTGAACAAATGGAAAAAGGTGGTTTCAGAGGAAAAAGAGCAAGAGACAAGCTAATCCAAAGAAACTTACGTTTAGTTATTAACAATGCTAAAAAATACAAGAACAGAGGTCTTTCATTCATTGATCTTATTTCTGAAGGTAACTCTGGTATTCTAAAAGCTGTTCAAAAATACGATGTTAATAAAGGATTTAAGTTTTCTACATATGCAACATGATGAATTCGTCAAGCAATTACTCGTGCTGTAGCTGACCAAGCTAGAACAATTCGTGTGCCAGTACACATGGTTGAAACAATCAATAAGATTTCTAAAATCGAACGTGAATTACAACAAGAACTAGGAAGAGAACCTAGTGATGATGAAATTGCAGACAAATACGGAAATGGCTTTGATGCTGCTAAAGTTAGATACATTAGAAAAATTAATATTGACCCAATTTCATTGGATAAACAAGTTGGTAAAGAAAATGATTCATCATTTAGTGACTTTGTTAAAGATGAAAACATCATTTCACCAGTTGACTATGCTTCTCATGAAGAATTAAGTAAGATTCTTGATGATATGATTAGCGAACTTGAACCAGAAGACAGAAAATTAATCTGTAAGCGCTTTGGTGTAGGAGTTGATGAAAATGGTGAAAGATATAGAGTGCACTCTTTAGAAGAACTTTCAATCGACCGTGGTGGTGTTTCAAAAGAACGTGTAAGACAAATTGAAAACAAGATTTTACGTAAATTAAAGAGCAATGTTAAACATGGTAAAAACTTGAAGGATTATCTAAAGAACTAAAATGCGCCAAGAAAAAAGTTTAAAAATCAAAGATTTTATTGCCATAGTTAATTCAATGTATCCAAATGTAAATAAAGAAATTTGAGATCCATCTGGGTATAGTGTAAAAACTGTTCAAAGCAAACGCTTTAAAGGAGCAGTTTTAGCCATTGACTTAACTATGGATGTGTTACAAGAAGCTATTGCTAATGATTGCAATGTAATTTTAACCCATCACCCATTTAAATTTGAAGCAACTTGACTTGCTGAGGACAAGAAAGCTCCTTATAAACGTGAAATTCTAAACTTATTAAGAAAACATCAAATTACAGCATATTCAATGCATACTAATTATGATTGTGATCCATATGGAACTTCATATCAAATCGTTAAATATATGGGCCTAGAAGCCTCAATGGATTGAGATAAGACTCAAACCTTTAGCGCTGTGTTTAAGGCAAATAAATCCCTTTTAGAACTTAAAAAATTATTAGAAGATAAAATGCATTTATCCGCATTTAGAACCAATGTGCCAGCTGATAAATATAATGATAAATATGCCACAGTAGCCATTTTATCAGGCAGCGGGTATATTGGTCAAATAAATGATTTAGCCTCACAGGTAGACTTAATCATTTCAAGTGACTTTAGATGAAGTGACTGAATCGTCTTTGATCAAATGAAGACAAATATCTTAGAAGTCCCTCATTTAGATGAACAAGTTTATGCATGACACATGTATGAAATTTTAACAGGTATGCTTCCTGAATATAAATTCGTGTTAAAAGACATTGAAGAACCATACCACAACTTATAAGCACTTAGGTGCTTTTTTCATATTTTTCTCTAGCACATAGGCACAAAAGTCAAAATGTGGAAACTTTTTGCTTATTGCACAAAATTGTTTAACTCTCCTTTATAATTTTATTATATGTAAGATAAAAGGAGAAAAATGAAGAAAACATGACAATTCTATTTTGCAGCTCCATTAGCAATTACACCACTTGCTTTTGCTTGTGCATGCAACCAAACTGATAAAGAAAGTAATGTTTCAAAATTAAATAACAAGGTGTCTACTGCAGTAGATAATATAAATGAGGGGATTTACAGTAATTTACTAGCTTTTCCTGCTTTATATAACGACTCAAAATATTCAAAACTAGATGGTATTATTGATCAAACAAATAAACTTTTAGCTAAGTATGCTCGTATTGCAAAAGATTCTCAAATCAGTGACAAGAGTGAAAAACTAAATATGATTATTGATGAATTAAATGATATTGCAACATTCCTCGGTAAAAGTGAAGAGACTAATTCAGAAAATCATATCAGTCATATTTTTGATGAATATAAAGAAAATAGAAATCGAAATATAAATGCAGCTAATAGAAATTACAAACAAGATCCAAAAATTGCAGAACTTCTAAAAGAAAAAGCAGAATATGAACACGACTTTTGAATGTTGAAATTGCTAAAACAATTAGATACAAATGAAACAAAGAATTGGATTAACTATTTAGAAGGCAAAATAAAAAATGAAAATATTTTTTGACAAGTTAATTTAGATTTGAAGATAGCTACCTTAATGAGTCAAATGCTTGATGTTTCGTACTTTGATACAAATGGGTGTCTTGCAGGAACAATATGTCCAGAAAGACTAGTTAAAGCAGACTTATTAAAGGATAAGTCTAGGTTTGCAATTGATGATAAGCAGTTTTCAATTAACTCATACATTGAGACAAAATATGTTACTAATCAGCAAACAATCAACAATTTTAAAGACTTATTTATCATTAGCAAAATATCGGATTCCAATAGCCCTAAAATTCTTAAAGACGCTTTAAGAAAAACAATTTTCATCAATAAGAATAGATATATGAATATTGATTCTGCTAAAGACAATTCTAAGTTTATGGATAAAAGCGAAAGATATGTACAAACTATTATTAAGGAATATGCAGAACAAGGAATTGATGCTGTTTATAGAGAAATGATAAAAAATGCAATTGAAAAACTTAATAATGAATTAAATAGCCTTAATGAGCGAACACGTACTATCCAGTCATATATAAACATGACTGCGCTAGCAAACAAAATAACTATTGATGTAGCTAAGCAAGTTGCAGATACCAAAGTGATAATACAACAATTAATCAGCAACCTAGAAGAAGATTTGAAAACATTATAATGTTGATTAAATGATGGATTCTATAACTAAAGTGTATCAACTACTATGTAACATTTATAAGCGCCAGAAATGGTGCTTTTTTCATATTTCTCTCTAGCATATAGGTGCAAAAGTCAAAATGTGGAAACTTTTTACGATTTTATTAAAATGTTTTTATTCTCATTTATAATAATTTATAAGGCTTACTTATTTAAAAGTAGCCTTTCACGAAATAACAAGGAGTTAAATGAAAACTATTTTAAAATTAGGAGAACCAATTAATGCAATTGGAAATTTAAGCACAAGCTTAGTGGGTACAACAGTAGATAATCCAAACATAATAAATAAAGCATCAATAAACAAAGAAGCAGATTTTGATGAATTTGGGAAAATTTTTAATCAATTACTAGTGCCTGAATTCATAAAAGGGAATGAAGAATTATTTAGTAAATTAGCTAATTTTATCCAAAATAGTTCTGATAGTTCTCTAAAGATAGTACGCGAGAAAATTTCAGATCAAGAAGTTAAGGACATGTTAATAAAATTTTTAAATTTAGCAAAAGAGAAAAAACTTATAGATATGGAACAATATAATGATGCTCTTTCAAAGGTGGACACCTTTGTTGCTAAATTTAAAACAAAATTTAGAAAAACAATTAGAGAAGAACAGTCAAAAATCAAAGAAAAGCAAAAACTTGAGAAGATTATAAATCAAGAAATTAGCAAAAAATACAAGCAAATTATAACCGATGCAAAAAAAGGATATTCAGTAAATGTAAGTGTTGATAAAGAAAAACTGAATGAGAACTCAAAATTAATAGGCATTGAATTTATTAAATTAGAAGATGAATTAAAATCATTGCAATCGGTTTCAACAAAAAATTTAGAGATAATGAAATCATACGAATATACAATCAAAAAACTTAATGCTGCAATTATTGGTATGTCTGTTGTTTCTATTTTATCAACCATATTTTCATTCTTTTGGCCTCCTGCAACACTAGGGGCAATGGCAGCAGGAGCAACAACTTTTGGCCTCTCACTAGCATTAGATAAGTTCAAAAATGAATATACAGTTTTTGAAGAAAGAAATAAAATTTATGAGTCGATTGAAAATGCTATTAAAAATGCAAAAGTAACAAAATCATCAATATTTGATAATCTAATAGCATATGGGGTAACACCGATTGTTGCGAATGTTGATTATATGAATAATTTATATACACTAGGGAAAAGTGGATTAAATGGTTTGAAAAAATTGAAAATAAAATCTGCCTTTGTGTTTTCTACGCCATCTGAGGTATTATCAGGGGTTCTTGCAGGTGCAAGTATTGCAATAGATGGCTATACTATATATAATTCAACATCAGATATAATAAGAGCAGATAAGATGATAAATGAAATCAACAATTTTACTCAAAATCTAAAAAATCGTATGGAAAATATAATAAAACAAATGAATAATCTAAAATGAGTAAGATGGGTTGTAATAAATGAAACACCCATTTATGGTGATGATTACAGCACTGGGGCAACAGGTGGAAAGAACTTAGTTTTTAAAAACTTAATTACAGGAGAAGTTAAAACATTATCAGAGATGCTTGCTATGAGTAATTATGCTCTTCATGCTGAAGGACTAACTAAAGCTTATAATCATGATACTAAAGAATGATATATTAGAACATTACCTAATAATAAAAAACATGATAATTTAGGTTAATTATGAATTTTAGTAGTAATTTAACCTCACCATTATCATGATTTGCACTTATCTTGTGCTGCATATTTTTAATCAAAGATTACTATTTTTATGCATTTTGAGGAATTGATTTTATACATTGCGTTGGTTGCTCATTCCAAGCTAAATACACAGAAAGCAAATTAAATTTACCAACCAAATGTAATATTAAGAAATATAATAAAGGCCACAAACTCGTAAATACATTAATAAAGCGTAAGCTCAAACAAGAAATCATTTATGACTCATTTTTTAGAATAGTATATGCAATAATTCAATCAATTGCATTTGCATTTGCTATTTTGAACAACTATATCACATATTTTAATGTTTTTTGCTGAATGGGTTTTGCATCGTATTTTGGGTTTATTTCAAGGATTCTTCAAATAAAAAATATAATGAAGATGCCAATTTTATCTCAAACACTAATTGAAGATAAGAATGATATTGAAAATTTCTCAAATAAAATTCCAAATAAAACTTTAAATAAGAACAGTACAAAATTAACATGTAAAATTTTTGTGCCTTTATTAGAGACTTACTCGTCAAATAGCAGATATATATCTAAAATTAATTTCAAGATAAAATATTGAAAACGATTGGGAGCAAATAATTCAGAGATTGAAGATATTTTTTACTTTTTATTTTCATTTAGTTATAAGCTGGATAACTTTTTCTTATCTCAAAATAACTCATTGCTTGAAATTCAAAATTTTTATCATAATTTGCAAGCCTTAAGCTCTAATAATGGAATTAAATAAATATGATAATTCCTACAGTAATAAATCGTTCTTGATAAAATAATTAAAGGAGAAAATATGAAATTTAAAAAATTATTATTAAGTATAGGACTTAGTTCAACTGTAGTTGTTCTTCCAATATCTGCAGTAGCATGCAACAACTCTGATGTTTCTTCTGAAAGCATTTCAAAAGAAATGAAAACAGTTTTTGATGAAATGGTAACAAAAATCACAGCTAACCCACAAAACGCAATACAGATTGCTCAAGAAATGTCAGATAAACTAACAAGTATTTCAAAAAAAGCAGCTAAACTTTCAAAAAAGGAACAAGAAAAATTTGCTAAAAAAATTCAAGAATACCTAAATGAATTAATGCAAAGAGCACTTAATCCTCATATTGAATAAAATTTCGCGAGCTTTAAATGCATTTAATCTAATGCATAATTTAAAATGTACCAATAGTCTTATTGGGTAATTTTAATCAAAAAATATCTGGAACTGTATGCCAGATATTTTTTGATTAACAAGCAGCTTATTTAGTCAAATAAGGAACATACAAGCTACTTTATGCCTAACTGATATTAATCTTTTTAGAAAGCATAAAAATATATAGTGTTGTATAATTGAATTAAATATTTATATTTAATTAAATGAGGTTTTATATGAAGAGTCAAAACTTAGCAAACGCCCTAAGACCACAGACGTTAAATGATATTGTTGGCCAACAAAATATCATAAAATTATTAAAAAAAGTAGTTGCAAATAAAATTACAAGCAGCTTCTTATTCTTTGGAGAAGCTGGGACAGGAAAAACATCTACTGCAATAGCGCTAGCAAATGATCTGGGCTTAAAATATGATTATTTTAATGCTTCAGTTGACTCAAAATCTAAACTTGTAAATATTTTAGAAAACAATCAATGCATTATTATTGATGAAATTCATCGATTAAATAAAGACAAACAAGATATCTTATTATCATATGTTGAATTTGACAAGATAATTGTATATGCAACCACTACTGAGAATCCTTATTTTAAGGTTGTACCAGCAGTACGCAGCAGAATGCAAATTTTACAATTCAATAAGATCTCTGAAGTAGATATTGTCAATAAACTGGAACAAATTGTTACATCCACTTATCCAGGATTAAAAGTATCGCGTGTTCAATTACTGGCACTAGCACGTTTGTCAGCTGGTGACTTGCGTTCTAGCATTAATAATTTACAAATGCTAGCTAACTGTGTTGATGAAGGACAAGAAGTAACTGATGAAGTGATTAAAACAGTTGTGCCAAATGTGAACTTTTATTCAGATTTAGATTCAAGTGCTCATTATAATAATTTATCTGCATTTCATAAATCTTTAAGAGGTAGCGATCCAGATGCTGCCTTATATTGAGGAATGCTGATTTTACAATCAGGTGATCTAGATGGATTATTTAGAAGAATGCTTTGTGTGGCATATGAAGATGTTGGACTTGCTGCACCTAATGTTTCACTTAGGGTGGCAGAAGCTATTAGAAGTTTTGAACGTTTAGGGATGCCAGAAGGACGTCTACCAATTGGCTTTGCCATTTTAGATCTAGCATTAGCACCTAAAAGCAATGCATCATATTTAGCTATTAGCCAGGTAGAACAATTGATTGCTTCTGGAGGAGTTTATGAAATTCCTAAGCATTTGAGAGATGCTCACTATGCATCAGCAGCTAAATTAGGGGATGGAAATGATTATAAATATCCACATGATTATGCCAATAATTATGTAGACCAACAATATCTACCTAATGAAATTAAAAACATGCAGTTTTATTGACCTCAACAAAATTCAAATGAATTAAATATAGAAAAATATTGAAATTTAATTAAAAAAAATAAGGAGCTATAATGGAGCTTAAATTAGAAACTATAAATACATTAGAAGACTTAAAACAAGCTAAAGCTAAAGCCTTTGGTGTTTCAGGTGAAATAGCACAGTTGCAAAATGAATTAAAAGCTGCACCTGTAGAAATGAAAAAAGAACTTGGAGCTAAAATTAATCAACTTAAAACAGCATACAATAACTTCTTTGAACAAGCTGAAAATAGAATTAAAGAATTAGAAATTCAAGCTAAAGTTAATTCTGAGTTTATTGATGTAACTGCACCTTTAAGTAAACCAGCTAGTTTACATCCAATTACAATCGTTGAAAACAGATTAAAAGAATGATTTTACCAACATGGTTACTATCAACAAGAAGAAGGTGAAATTGTTACTGATCTATTTAACTTTGAAAGATTAAACATTCCAAGCGATCACCCTGCTAGAGCTATGCATGATTCTTTATACTTCAATCCAACTACATTACTTAGAACACATAACACCGGAATTACAGCTAAAGTTTTAGCTGAAAATCCAAATAAAGTATTTTCAACCTTTGCAATTGGAAAAGTATATCGTAATGATGAAGATGATGCAACTCACTCACACCAATTTACTCAAGTTGATATTGTTTCAGTAGGAAAAGGGATTTCTTTTGGAAACCTAATTTGAACACTAAAAGATTTACTTTCATATGTGCTTGAAGAACAAGTTGAAATTAGACTTAGACCAAGCTACTTCCCATTTACTGAACCAAGTGTTGAAGTTGATGTGCTTTACAAAGGTAGATGAATTGAAATTTTAGGAGCTGGAATGCTACATCCAAATGTTTTAGCAATGGCTGGCTTTGATCCAGAATTTAATGGACTAGCTGCTGGTCTTGGAATCGAAAGAATTACAATGATTAAATATGGATTTAATGATATTAGAGACTTATATAGAAATGATTTAAGAATAATGGAGCAATTTAGACATGAAAGATAGTTTTTTAAATATTTTACAAGCTGAAGGTAAGAAACCTTATTTTGAAATAATCATTAATAAATTAGAAGTAGCTGAAAAAGAAGCTCAAGTTTTACCACACCAAATGGATATGTTTCACGCATTTGATTTCTTTCAAGTGCATGAAACAAAAGTTGTCCTTTTAGGTCAAGACCCATATCATACTGTTGGATATGCAGATGGTTTAGCTTTTTCAACTGGTAATGGAAAGTTAACTCCTTCTTTAAGAAACATTTTTACTGAAATTAAAAAAGATTATCCAAATGCTAAATTAGATAATACTTCATTAGTTTCATGAGCTAAACAAGGAGTTTTATTACTTAATACAGTGCTAACAGTTTCAGAAGGAAGTGCTAATTCACACGCTACTTTTGGATGAGAAAAATTCACTCATGAAGTTTTATTACAAGTAGTTAGACAAAATCCTGATGTCATTATAGTGGCTCTTGGTAAGCAAGCAGCTAGATTTGTTGCAGATTTACCAATTGCAGCAAGTAACTTAATTATAACCTCACATCCAAGCCCATTTAGCTATAAAAAAGGTTTTGAAAACTCACATATTTTTAAAGAAATCAACGATAAATTAATAGAAAAAGGTATCACAGCAATTAATTGAGATACTAATAAGGAGGCATAATGTTAATTTCATTAAATCATTTAAATTCATTACTTAAGGGAGTTAAACTTTCTGCAAGTGATGTAGAAAAGACCTTAAATAGCATTGGATTTGAGGTTGAAGAAGTTAAACCTTTTAGTAATGTTAAAGGTTTACAATTCTGTGAAGTTATCTCAGTAAAGCCTAATCCAAATAGCGATCGTTTAGATGTAGTTGAAGTCAAAACTAAATCAGGTCAATATACAATTCAAACTAATAACCGTATCCTAAAACCTGGAGATTTAACAATTTGTTTCCCAGTTGGAGCAAGTAAAGGTGATTTCACTTTTAGTGAAGTAGAATTAAAAGGATTACCTTCACAAGGTATGTTTGGAGCTTGAAGTGAAATTGGTTATGATTGAAAATTATTAAGCCAAAAAGACCAAATTGTTACTTTTGATCCAAGCTTTGCTTCATTAAATGATGATCCAATTGAAAAATTAGGACTAGATGACTATCTAATTGAAATTTCAATTACAGCTAACCGTAATGATGCTAATAGTTATTTTGTACTAGCTCGTGAGCTTGCTGCATATTATGGCGCTGAAGTAAATTATCAATTAATGAATACAACAATTAAAGCTAGCGAACTTGTATGTGATTTAAAATTAGACCTTAATAACAAAGCAATTAATGATGCATTTTATCTTCTAGTTACTGTATCACAAGCTAGTGTTGATTTAGTTGATAAAATGTTACTAGCTAAACATGGTTTTGATACTAATCAATCTTGAGCTAATAATGTAGCTAATATGTTACTTCTAATGGCAGGAACTCCTGCTCAAGTTTATGATTTAGATAAATTGCCAACTCAAGCTACTTTAAGTGCTAAAAAATTCTCAGGCAATGTCACAATTGATGATAAAGAAATCTCAGTTAAAGATGTATTAGCTATTTATGCTAATAATGATTTAATTTCACTTGCAGGTGTTAGCGTCCTAAGCCAATACCAAATTAGTGAGCAAACAAAGAACTTCTTATTTGAAGTTGCAGCCTTTGTACCTAGTGAAATTAGACATACCTTAAGAGAAATTAAGACTTCAAATCCTGCTGGTGCTCAAGCTTCTAGACCTATTACAAAGCATTTAGCATATCAAGGAATGAATTCTTTAGCACAAGCTTTATTAAAGCAACCAAGTAAAAATCAGTTTGCTAATGAACCTCAAAATAATGCTAAAACGATTAAATTTGAACAAGATAAATTAGCTGCTTATGGAGGAAAACTAGATGCTAAGCGTTTAGAATTTGCTTACCAAGCTCTAGCTAATTTAGGATTTAAGTTAACTAGTGATTTAAGCAAGATTACAATTCCTGAATATAGATATGATGTTAATGTAATGGAAGATGTCATTGAAGAAATTTTACGTTTCTATTCATATGATGGTATCGGAGAAGAAATTTTACCAAGCGTACCTCTTAAAACTATGAAAGCTAATCCTACCCCAGCTAACTTTGTGGCTCAAGGATATTCAGAAGTTAGAACATTTACTTTAGTATCACATGAAAAAGCACTCTTTAATCCATTCAACTTTACAACTAACCAAGTTTTACAAACTTACGTATCTAAAGAACGTGAAGTAGTTAGAAACTCAATTGTAACTTCACTTACTGGAGTAGTTGAATACAACTTAAAACGTAAGATGAATGATATTAATATCTTTGAAAAAGGAATGATTAATAACAACGTAATGGTATATGGAATTGCAAGCAGCACTAAATCATTTAGACAAATGCAACTTGATTTAATTAACATAACTGGAAAAGACTTAAAATTTGTTCCATTAGCAGATAATGAAATGATTCATCCAAATGCTTCAGCTGAAATTATCTTCCATGACCAAATGGTAGGATGAATTGGAAAAATTCACCCTAAATATGACACTACAAATGGAACTTTATATGCTGAAATTTTAACTTCTATGTTTAATGAACAAAGCTCAGAACTAAAATTCCAAGCAATTAACTTAGAACCTTTAAAAACACTTGATATTACCTTTGAATTAGATGCAAATGATTATGTTTCACCTGCACTTGACTTTATCAATCAAATCGATAATGCTGCAAATGAACTACAAACAGTTAAAGTCATTGATCAATTCCAAAAAGGTGACAAAGTTAATACAACAGTTCGTTTTGTAGGAACTGAACAAATAATTTCACTTATTGATGCCAAATTCAATAAAAAAGGAGAATAGATGTATAAGAATTTAGAATTACATGACAAAGTTGTGCAAGATGCAATTAACAATGAACTTGCACGTCAACAAGATCATATTGAACTAATCGCTTCTGAAAACTATGTTTCAGAAGATGTCCTTAAAGCTCAAGGATCAGTGCTAACAAATAAATATGGAGAAGGGTACCCTGGTAGAAGATACTATGGTAGCTGTGAAAATGTTGATATAGTTGAACAAGCTGCTATCGATCGTTTAAAGGCTATTTTTGGGGTTAAATATGCTAATGTGCAACCATATTCAGGATCTGTAGCTAACGCTGCTGCAATTGCTTCAGTAGTACCTTCTGGTGGAAAAATTATGGGGCTAGCCCTTAACTGTGGAGGACACTTAACACACGGTTATAAAATTAGCTTTAGTGGGATCTTTTATAACTCAGTTTCTTACGAGTTATCTAAAGATGGGTTATTAGATTATGATGCAATCTTACAACAATCTTTAATTGAAAAACCTGATTTAATTATTTGTGGTTATTCAGCTTACTCTAGAACAGTAGATTTTGCTAAATTTAGAGAAATTGCTGACAAATGTGGAGCTAAATTAATGGCTGATATTGCTCATATAGCTGGATTAATTGCTGCAGGATTACATCCTTCACCAGTTGGATATGCTGACATTATTACTTCTACAACACATAAAACCCTACGTGGTGGACGTGGAGGTATTATCATGACCAATGATGAAGAGATTGCTAAAAAGGTAGATCGTTGAGTATTCCCAGGCTACCAAGGTGGTCCTTTATTCCATGCTATTGCAGGAAAAGCTGTAGCTTTTTATGAAGCAATGCAACCTATGTTTAAACAATATGCTGCTGATATAATTGCTAATGCACAAACATTCTGCCAAGCCTTTAAGGATAAAGGAGCAGTAATTGTATCTGGAGGAACAGATAACCACTTATTTATGGTTAATGTACTTGAAACATACAACATTAATGGTAAGCAAGCTGAAACATTACTTGAAAAGATTAATATAACAATTAATAAAAATACTATTCCATTTGACACACTTTCACCTACTCTTGGAAGTGGAATAAGACTTGGAACAGCTGCTATGACAAGTAGAGGCTTTACTAAGTGACAAGAATTATGTGATATTATTGATTATTCACTTAGAAATTTAGACTTTTTAAACTCTCCTGAAGGAGAAGAAAAATTAGCTCAATTGAAAGCTCAAGTTATTGCTCTTACTCAAGAATTCCCAATTAAAAAATCATATTTATAAAATGCTATGTGGAAATAAAAAGTTATTTCCACATTTTTTCTGCTATTTTCTGTCCTATATATCTATCTAGGATACAATAAAGATATGAGAAGAAGCAAATGAACATTTTTAACCTTAGCTATTGGTTCAATAATAGCTGTCCCAACTGTGGCTGCCAGTTGTTTACCAGATGGTGATAAAAAGCAAGCTAAAATTGATGAATTAACCTTAAAAATAAAGGAAAAAGATAAATTAATTCAAAAGGCTAATGATCTAAAAGTTAAATTTGATGCTTTAAAGAAAGAAAAAGACATCATTAATAAGCAATTACAAAGTGCTCAAAAAACAGTGGCTGAATTAGAAAGTAAAAAAGCGTCTGACACTAGTGATAAAGATGCTCAAATTGCCCAATTACAAGCACAAATTACTAATCTGCAAGAGGAATTACGAATTAAGGATGCAGAGAATGAAACTTATAGTCAACACATCAAAGAACTAGAAGCTCAAATTGCAAAAATGGATGAAAAGGCTAATGATGATAATACATCAGACAATAATGATGAAACTGACAACGGAATAGAACCAAAACCTTCAACACAACCAGATGCCAATAGTGCTGAATTTATTATTTCATCTCCATATAAGACAGCATACGTACGTCCACCATTTGGAGCACAATTTAAGTTAAATGATCAAGACATTAAATTTACAACTATCTTTGGACATTTAGACTCACCTGGTAATAAAGATAAAAAAGGATATTCAGAAAGCTCAATTTCAACTAAGGACCCTGATTTTAAAGCAAAATATCATGGTCATGCAATTATGGGGGCACAAGAATTCAGTGAATTTCTTGCCTTACCTAATGTAATGGATGATTTTGCAACTATTAGTAGCAATAGTAATATTATTTTTGGTGGTGATACAAACATCGAAGATAAAAACTTTACATTGCAAGAGAACTTTGGCGATAAATATACACCAACTGTATCAAAATTAACTAATTCACATGATGCCTTGGCATATTATACTTCGCTAGGAACAACTAAAAATCCTTATTCACAACCATATGACAAAATGTTTTTCAAAAATGTGAATAAAGACAAATTGAAATTTTTAACAACAGCTAACACTCCAGATATGCAATTTAAAATTGATATCTTAAAGGCATTTAATGATCACATTTTAGCAGAAGAAGATAAAGAGCTAGCAGGATATAACAAGAATGCAAAAAGAAATCCACTAAGATCTGGACTTTCTGATCATGCTCCAGTATTTACTGATATAGAAGCTAAATTTGACATTAAAACTAATAGTGCAATTGAAAAATATGCTAAAGGAAAAAATGTAATTAGAATTGGTCACTGAAATATTCTTAATTATGGTGTAGAAACTGTCCCAGAATTTAAATACATGTCAATTGCTAAAGTAATTGCAGCCGGTGGATTTGATATTTTAGGATTAACTGAAATTAATTATGGACAAGCTGATAAAGTTAATAATATTTTAACTGCATTAAACCAATTAACAGGCTCACAATATAAAATGGTATTTCAAGATAGTTCAGATGCTTCTTGGGCAAGTGATCCAGTGTTAAATATTTTCCAATCACAAGAAGAACAAGTTGCAATTATTTATGATGCAAATATAGTAACTCCTATAGCCTTTAGTGATGGTAAAATTGGACACTCATATCGTAAAATTATTCCTTCAATTAAAGAAATAGAACAATTAAAAAGTTTAACAGAGCAAGAATAAATAGTATAATTAACTCATTATTTACAAATAATGAGTTTTTTTATTTTAGGAGGAATTATGATCCCAATAGCAGCCATTTGAGTTATCGGACTACTACCATTTCTGGCTTTTATAGTCTTAGTGCTAGCACAAGCGAAATTTATTAACCATGTTAAAATCAATCGTTTACATCTACACAATAATGAAAAGATGTTACAAAGAGTGATTTTAAACCAAAACTTATACAAATATTGAAAGATGAGATTTGTTATCTTTACCATAATTACAGTTATTATTGCATCATTAACAGTTGCATATACCCCAATTGCTTTTATTTTTGTGGCTCAAATCTTTCAAGAAGTTAACAAAAATAATGATCAAATAGCAAAAATTACACAAACTGGAGTAGCTGTAGTATTATGATTACTTGATGTTTTCTTTACAGGACTATTAATTTGAACAATTTATCGTGAAATTTATGCTTGAAATAAAGAAATGAATGCTTGAAACTTAGTTGAAAATCCAGAAGCAAAAACTTTTTATGAATACTTAAAAGATTGTGAATCTAAAAAAGAATTTCCAGCTAAAGTTAAAACAAATAAAATTCATTTCTTTAATCGTAAAACTACTTTAGCTTACGAAACATGTAACTTGGAAAAGCTGGCTAATAGCAAACATAAGCCCGAATATATTGAAGGAAAACTCTTATTTGATACCTTCATTGATTATAGCCAAATTCTTATTGAAGAACGTACGGTTGAGGAAACTGACTTTGTAGCTAAATTACTTAACTTACTTGAAAGAAACGATAAGAATTTTATTTCTAAAAAAAGATAATACCTTTAGTGCTATCAGATAGCACTAAAAAAAGAAGACTAGCTTAAAATAAGATTTCTAAAAAACTAGTTTTCTTTTATAATTTATTTACTATTTCTAAACAAGGGTAATCCTTGTTTTTATAACCATTTACAAAAGGAGTAATATGAGAAAATTATTTAGTAGTGAATCAGTTGGAAGAGGACACCCAGATAAGGTTTGCGATCAATTATCAGATGCAATCTTAGATGCTTATTTATCTCTAGATCCAGATTCAAAAGTAGCAGTAGAATGCATGGCTTCAGGTCACAATATCTTTATTGCTGGAGAAGTTAAATCAAATGCTGATGTTGATGTAATTGAAATTGCTAAAAACATTTTAAAACAATTAGGTTACTATACAAATGAAACCAGCTTTATAACTGATATTAAACGTCAAAGCGAAGATATCGCTATGGGAGTTGAATTAGGTGATGAAATTGGAGCTGGTGACCAAGGAATTATGTTTGGATATGCTACAGATGAAACACCTGAATATATGCCACTTGGTATTACATTAGCACACGCTTTAGTTCGCAGAGCTGAAAAACTTAGAACTAGCCTAGAATTCAAGAATGCTAAAGCAGACATGAAATCTCAAGTTACATTAGACTACACTGATCCAAATCATGTTTTTGTAGATACTGTATTAATGAGTATTCAACATGCTAAAAACTATGATGAAGCTGAATTTAAGTCATACATTAAGAATCATATTATTCTTCCTGTAATGGAACAATATAATTTAGCAGCACCAAAAAATATTCTAATTAATCCAACAGGTAACTTCGTAATTGGTGGACCAATTGGAGATACTGGATTAACTGGAAGAAAAATCATAGTTGATACATATGGTGGAGCTGCACGTCATGGAGGTGGAGCTTTTAGTGGAAAAGATTCAACCAAAGTAGATCGTTCAGCAGCATATGCAGCTAGATGGATTGCAAAAAATATTGTTGCAGCTGGACTAGCTAAAAGAGCTGAAATTCAAATCGCTTACGCAATCGGGGTTGCTAAACCTGTTTCAATTATGCTTGATACTTTTGGAACAAATACAGTACCAGAAGATGTAATTGAACAAGCTGTAAGTGAAATATTCAACCTTACACCAAAAGGAATAATTGATGCTTTAGGTTTAAGAAAACCAATCTTCCTTCAAACATCATATTTTGGACACTTTGGAAGAAGTGATCTAAACCTTCCTTGAGAACAATTAAATAAAGTTGAAGAATTACAAAAGAAAGTGAAAGAGTTAAATAAATAATGTTAGAGAAATCCTGTGGGGCCATAATTTTTAGAAGATTTCGTTTCGGAACTAAAGTGCTTTTAGTTAAACAATTAAATGATATTTGAGTGTTTCCTAAAGGCCACATTGAAGGTGATGAAACCCCAGTTGAAACTGCACACCGTGAAGTAATGGAAGAAACAACTATTAAGAATTTCCAAATTATTTCAGATGTATCTTACGTTGATAACTATGTAGTAAAAGAAACTGGAAACGATAAAGAAGTAACATACTTTTTAGCCTATACGCAAGATGTAGAAGTTCCACATCATGTAAAAGGTGAATCAAAGAGAGCGAAATACTTCTCAGTAAAAAAGGCCTATAAAAAATTAAATAATCTAGCACCAAAGCAATTTTTACTTGATGCTTATGATAAATATCTATCTTTAAATATTTCAAAACCAAAAAGAATTAAAAAATAATGCAGCCAGTAACTGCATTTTTATTTGCTTTACAATATGCAACTTAATGCCAATATTAATAATGAGCCATTTAGATCTCTACATCTTTGACAATATAAAGATTTTTTTCTAGCACTTGACTTTCTAAGTCTTCGATAGTAGGTTTATTAGTTTTATATTGCTTTCTAAGATGCTTAAGAATTTTCATACCTTTGCGCTTCAAGCCTAGTCTAACAATGTATTTTGTTCCAAATAGTTCATATCATTTAAGTGAATTTAAATAGTATGCAATAAATTCAGGATATCTAGATAATGAATTACTGATTTGATTTCCATATCTAAACATAAAAGCTAAATGAATTATGTTGATAACAAGTGATATGGCTACTACAGTATAGATAATTCTAGATTCATTAGGTACTTCTCAAAAGCTTATATTTTGAATAACACAAGCATTTATGGTTATGACAATTCACCAAATAACAAATGCTGTTCAAAGAGCACTTAAGGCAATTAATGCTAAGAAATATGGCATATATATTCTTTTAAATCTCTTAATTTTAAAAACGATATCTTGATAACTAGTAAGGGTCATACATTTCTCCTAAAATTGGATTATATATTCAAGCAGAACAATTATTATCTTGAAGTTCTTCAGGACTTTTTCAGCCTTCTAGAACTCCAATATAATCCATATTGTTTTTAATACAAGCCTCTAAGAATTTAAAGTACCCATCAATCTTTTTTGTGCTCATATTACTAAATTTCAACATTTCCTGAGTGTTTCTCAAGAAATCATATAATTCTTCTAAAGCTTCATTTTGTGCTTTTAACTGTTCAACTGTCTTTGAATCATTATTTAGTATTTTTTTGTAAATAGTACCTAATTCATTACCTTTTGCTTTAATCCGGCTCATTATTCTTTTTTTCGCTGGTGTATTTTCGATAATCTGCCCACTCTTTTGTGCTAGTTCTACCTGCTTAATTATATCCTTGGTTGATAGAATGAGAGAACCAATTGATAATGTTGTGAATATTGATATTGTACCTAGTGATGCAATATCACCGATTATAGCCCCTACAGTAGATATAAATGATAAGACAAATGCTACTGTAGAATCAAATAAGTTCTTGCTGTTATCTTCTTGAATTAGGCCATTTCCACCATACACTTCAAAAAAGTATCTATTTAACATGTCGAGCAATTGACCTAAAAACTGTATATCTGACTTTTCTAATGCTCTGCCAGCATAGTAGTATTTACGAGTGTGCAGTGATTTTTTTACAAGATTATAATTAACTTTATTCTTAATCTCTTTTATTAAATTTGCAAATTGCTTTTCAGTTAAATTGAGTTCTCTTTTATCAATTTTTGATAAAAAATCACATAATAAAAGAATTTTTATTTTCTCATCTTCAGTCAAATCAGAAATATTTTTTTCATTTATCATTGACTTTTCATTTTGTATTACATTATTAGATAATACCGATGTAGCTACTTGTGTTCCATTTAAAATATTTAAAATAATTTGCTGTTGCATAATATCTCCTTTTGAATTAATTTAACAAATTCATTCATATCAATAACATAATTGTTGTTTTTAAAATAGGCAATTTTATCAAATTCCTTTATGTTAAAAAATTCTATAAAAATTAAAATAATGTTTTGAAATACATCCTTATCTGCAATCATTATAAGTGTTCCATAAAATAATACGTTGGGAAATTTTTTGTCCTTAAGGAAATTATAAAATGCTCTAAAACTAAAATAAATATCATTAATAAGATACAGGTTTTTTAGAAAGCTTGCATTTTGTACTAAATTTTGTATAAATTCATCTAGCCTTACAGTATTAGTAATGCGAAGTATGCCTTTTATAAAATTGTATTTAAATACAAGGGTGTAAGGATTTAATTCATAGAGGTATAGGTCATATGGTAAATTTATTAGCATACATTTTGTTAAGACTTTTACAATTTCAGTATTATCAAAATAATTTAAAAGATAGTCAACATCATAAAATACTTGCTGTGCTTTATTTATCGGAATTTTATTTGAACTAAATTTAATATAATTAGTAAATATTTGATTTATCTTAAATGTAGTTATGTATAATGCATCTAAAACCGGAACACCATCATAATAAATGATCATATCTTCTGAAATATTTTTATATTGCATAATATCAATATCATAAGTCTTATTTTTGATTCGAAAATTTCCTGTTGATATGAATTCGTTTGTCTTTTTAACTAATATATTGTTTTTAATAATAAAATTATAAGCAGCAATATTTTGATCGATTATATTATGACTACTACTAATGAGTATATCAATATCATGGAAGTCTCTATTTAATTTATTTTGTAAATATAATGCATAACTGCCATGTATAATGGTATTTTTTGATAGCTTCAATTTCTTATATATTTTTCTCACAATATAATTATATTCTTATATAGTGAGGTATTGGCCAATATCTAAAAACTAAACGAAATTTCCATAAATTGACATTAAGCTCTATAAGTAAGCTTTAAAAAAACAATAATATGGAAAAATATGCTCATAATTTGCATTTGAAAATTACACTTATTACCCTTGCAAATGGTGAATTTATGTAAATAAGTCGAAATTCTTGATGAAATAAACTTTTTATTTAAATGTTTTTATTTTTAATAAAAAAATTTAAAATTTAAATAAACAAAGAAGGAGGCGTTTTATGGACACAGAAAAGACAACAAATGAAACCAAAAAAACAAAATATATTGATTTAGTTGAATTCCGTAAACAAGAAATTCAACACGCCATTCTTTCCGCTCAAAAAGAAAATGAAAAGGAAGAATATAAGACATCTCAAAAGGCGTTGCCTTGATATAAGCGAGATTTATTTCTTAATCTTCTAGGTGCAACAGTTGCACTGAGTGTAATGATACTTATTATCTTAATTGCTTACTTAGTTAAGGGGTTATAGTGGTTAAATATTTTGCTGAAGCTGTAAGCAAAAATGAAATTACAGTTTCAAGCCAATCAATTACTGCTTTAATCGTAATTGCTTCAATCGTTTTAGTTGTAGCATTTATCATTTTAGGTCTTTACTTATGGCCACATATTTATAGCTTTGTGGCTTCAAAGATTAAAAAGACTAAATATGAAAAATTAGGAAAAAGCAGTCAAATTCGTTTAATCAACCAATTAAGAGAAAGTGTCGAATATTTTTCAAAGAACAAAATAGGTGCATTAATCACTATTGAAAATAATGACAATATTGATAACTTAAGAACTGATGGTGTTGTACTTAATTCAAACATTTCAAGTTCTTTACTAATTGCAATCTTTAATAAGACTAGTCCATTACATGATGGAGCTGTAGTTATTAGAGATAATAAAATTTATTATGCAGCTACTTTTTACAAAATCACACGTAAAAGTGTAGACTCAAAATATGGCTCACGCCATAGAGCAGCAATGGGAATTTCAGAACAATGTGATGCTACTACAGTGGTAGTATCTGAAGAAGATGGAAGTATTAAAATCCTTAAAGGAAGCATAATACAACCAGTTAAACTCGAACAATTCCAAGAACAATTAATTAAGTACTTGAAAGAACAATAATGGAATTTACTCCTGAAGTAAAAGAAACTTTAATTAATGATTTAGTTGAATTAATTAAAGAAAAGAAAATTATTGCAGTTCGTGAATTGTGCGAAGAATACCCATATGCAGATTTTGCTGAAGCAGTTGAAAGCTTAACTGCTGAAGAACAACTATATGTTTTAAGAGTCTTAAAAACAGCAGAAGCAGCTGAAGTATTTTCTTATTTAGAAGATACCACTAAAGTTAACCTTGCTAAATCATTTACTGAAGATTGAGGAATGAAAATTCTTCAAGATCTAGAAAGTGACGAGTTGGTTGACGTTTTAGAAGACTTACCAGTTAACTTTACTAAAAAAATACTAGCTCAAACTCCAGATGAAAAAAGAGCTAAATTAAATAACTTGCTTTCATATGATGATGAACATGTAGGAAGCATTATGTCAGTGGATCTTTCTGTCTTAAATGACACCTGAAGTGCTAAAAAAGCAATCAGAAAGATTAAGAAAGACTATAAGAGCAATATTGAACTTAGCCACAACTTCTATATCACAGATGAAGATGGTTTCTTAGTTGGGGATATTACTTTAGAAGAATTAGTCTTTGCTGATGATGAAAATGAAACACTAGATAATTTATATAACGCAGTTGCTACAGTGCACCCATACGATAACAAAGAAGAAGCAGCTAACATCTTTGCGGATCACGATAGATCAACTCTTCCAGTTGTTTCAGCAGATAATCGTCTAATTGGGATGATTTCTTCTGATGCAGTTATTGATGTTATTCAAGAACAAGCAACTGAAGATATGTATAAGCTTGCTGGTATTAATCCTGAAGCTGCTGAAGAAAGTTATCTAAAAACCAAACTATTACAAATAGTTAAATCACGGGTAGTTTGACTAATTATTCTAATGATTTCAGCTACCTTTTCTCAATACATCATTCAACAATTTTCAAATATCTCAGAAAACTTTATTAAAGGCTTAGGTGTAGCAGTATCAACCGGGATTATAGTTGGACTAATTCCAATTATTTCTGGGTCAGCTGGTAATGCTGGTTCACAATCATCAACTACTATTACCCGGGCTAGTGCTTTGGGTGAAATTGAACATAAAGATATTTGAAAAGTTATCCGTAAGGAAATTTCAGTTGGAGCTGTAATTGGTTCAATTTTATTCCTAGTTAATGTAGCTAGACTTTATATTTATTTCGCAATCCCAAGCTTTAGAGACAATGGTGATGGAACAGAAGCAAGTTGAGGTCCAATTTCCTTCATTATTCTAGCTAGTTCAATTTCACTTTTTGTAGTAGTTATTTTTGCTAAATTCTTAGGAACAGTAATTCCACTTGTAGCAATTAAACATAAAAAAGACCCAGCTGTTATGTCAGCACCAATTTTAGCCACATTAAGTGATGCTATTTCTACTTTAATCTTCTTTGGATTAAACATTGGGGTCTTAGCATTCGCACACTTTATGTGTTGAATATAAGGAGATTAAATGAAAGTAGCAGACGTTGAAAGAGTTAAGCTATTGGCTGAAAATTATTTAAGAGCTAAGGCTGACATGAAAGAATATCTAACACAAATTAAGCAAGAAGTTGCTGATACAGAAGTTACTATATCTGAATCTTTATCAGAAGGTGGAAAAATTTTATACACTGAAGTAACTCCTAAAGCAACCTTTGATTTTAAAGGATATTCAAATTATTTATATACAGCAATGATTCAAGGAATAACTTATTCTGAAGAACAACTTGATGAAATCATGAAGCAATTCGTGGTGAAAAAAGACTCAAAATGAGTATTAAAAATAACTAAATAGAGGAGAAAAAATATGGAAATGAATGCCACAATAGGTATTTGGATACTATTTGCTGTCGTAATGGTGTTATTTATTGGTTGAATCCTATACCAATACATCAAAGACAAGCGTTTAAAAAAGAAAGCAGCTGCCCAAATGGTGGAAATTAGCAAAAATGCTGCAGTTTATGCTTATGAATTATCTATCATGATCAATGAATTAGTTGTTCTAAATCGTGCAACACTAGATGAATTTGTTCCAAGTATTGGAAAATATTCAATGGGAGAAATTAATAAAAATACTCGTAATGTTGTACTATCATTATACAAATCACCTGAATTCCGTGATTATATAAAAGAAATTCCTTCAGCAGAATATCATGAGCTTGAACATAACTTAGTAGCTTTAAGAGACTTAAACGCTAATTTATGAGACAAAAAAGGTGTTAAATATATTAAATACTTCGCAGCAGCACCTGAAAAGTTTGCAAAAAAAGTAGAAGAATTCAATAAAACAGAAATTGAATCCTTATTTAAGGATGAAAATGATATTAAAGAAAAAATTAGAGGAGTGTACAAGAATGAGTTTGAAAACAATGAACAAACCAAATAAGCTTACTTTACTTCGCTTAATTTTAGTTATTCCAGCTTTCTTATTAATGATTGCTGGTTACTATACATTATCAAGAGGTTCTGAATTTGGTGGAAATTTAGCTAATTTACATGAAACCGGATTTAAAATTGCTTTCTCATTAATTACAGGATTTATTTTAGCAATCTTTGCAGCAGCAATGATTACAGATTTCTTTGATGGAAAAATTGCTCGTAAGCAAAATTTAGTCACTGACTTTGGAATTGTTTGAGATCCAATCGCTGACAAAGTGATGACTAATTTAGTGCTCATTTATTTTGGAGTTATTAACGTACTTCCATTCTGAGCAGTAGCTATCTTTATCTTACGTGATATTATTGTAGATGGTGTTAGAATGTTTCTAGCTAAAATTGGAGTTTCAGTTGCAGCTGGTAAACTTGGAAAAATTAAAACTTTAATTTTATCAATTGGAATTTGCGTTACATTATTAATGCTAATTTGATTACCATACACAAACTTTATTACACAATACCACTTCATGTATGTTTTAAACATCCCAATTTACGTTGCTTTAATCTTAAGCGTAGTTTCAGGAATTATTTATGTAACTAAGGGATCAAAACACATGAGACAAAATTCAAAAACCCAAGTGAATAAAAAATAATTAATTATTCAGGAGACATAAGTGCAATATTTATTAACCAATAACTTTATTTGAGAATTCTTTATAGCAGAACTCATAAGTGTTGCGTTTTTAACACTTATGTCTTTTTTATGCACCCACTTTGCTAAAAAGTATAAACGTAGAAATTTCACTTATGCCTTCTTTTATGCATTAGCAACTTTATCTTCAGCCTTTATTTCATTTGCCATTTTAAGAATACTGGCCCAAATTTTTGAGCCAAGAGCAATATACTTAAAGATTAATAACAGTATCCCTCCTATAGTTAACCCAATGGTTACACTATTTTATGTCTTTACCTATGTTTTTAACCCAATTAAGACTCAAATCCATGTCGCTAATATTTGACTAATTATTTTAGGCCACTTTATTGGTGGAATTATTGGAGGATTGCTATGAGCTTGAATTAAACGTAATAATGTGCACTTAAACAACTCATATAAGAATGTAGCCTTAATTCAAAGCAAGGAATTAAGCTGAGATACTGGCTTTATCTTTATTTTTACCTTATTAACCTTTATTATTCAATATGTTATCAACAAGAAAAGTAATAACTATATTTTATCTTCTACCTATACAGGACTATTAACTTATTTAATCTTATTAGCTGCTTCTTGAATGTTACGCTTATCATTCCCAACTAACATTTATGTTTCAACCGGATCTTATATAGTTTCACTCTTCTATGATAGAGATAAAATAAAAGCTAACACAACTTACATATTGTTTGTTGCATTAGCTTATATAATTTCAACAGCACTAGTTTCTCTAGTTTATGTTGAGTTGCCAATTAATCATAATTCTGCTTTATTTATTCATTAACCAGCTCATTTATAAATGATAGCTAGGATAATAATTACAACTAAAGCAATGATTAAAATAATTGAACCTATCGCAAGGAAATAAGCTCACTTATTCTTGCGATATTTTTTTATTTCAAATTCATCTTGTTGATTTTCGATAATAATACTATCAACAAGTTTGGTAAAACGTTTATCATTCAGTGATGTGGTACTATTACATTCCATTTCAGCTTTTAAAGCTGCATGTTTTGACTTTTTAGGTTTCTTACTTTTACTAGTTGCTTGTTTAGCCATTAGTCTTCTAAGTTAAGCTTTGGCATCACTGTGATAGCAAAGGCTTGTGGACCTGTGTGGATTGCAATAACGCTTGAAGTAATTTGTTCATGTGCTAGTTTAATATCTAATTCAGCACATTGTTTTAATACTTCAGCATTGACATTGAGATCCATTCCATGCATTCAGTTAAATTCATAGTTAGCTAAATCTTCACCTTCATGGAAGAAGTATGCTTTTTCAATAGCTTTAGCAATGGCTCCATTAGCTGTACGTTTTAAGAATACAGGGCTTACTTTTCCATCGGTTGTATATTCTAAGATTGGAAGTAAACTAATTTTAGTCATGATGAATTTTTTAACACCATGTAATCTTCCACCTTGAATCATGTATTTCATGTCAAATGGTACTAAATAAGTAGCTGAAGAATCATTAATTTTTTGTAATAAATCAAAGATTTCTTTCATTGATAAGCCATCTTTATAAAGTTTTAAAGCATATTTAGCAGCATTTACTAGTTGAATTCCACTTCAGTGGTTTTCAAACACATAAACATTTTTATAATCATTTGCTACTGTACGAACATGGCTTGATGTTGAGCTTAATCCTGGGTGAATTCCAAGGTAAATAACTTCATCAAACTCTTCACTTGCTTCTTTTACAATATTGTTAATTATTTCTAATCTAGGGCTAGAAGACTTAAAACTATTAGCTTTAGAAAGCTTTTCTAGCACAGTCATTTTATCTTCTAATCCATCTTGATATACAATTCCATCAAGATCAACTTGCAATGGAATAAATTTAAATCCAGCTTGTTCAGCTTCTTCTTGATATAGACCACTAAATGAGTCTAAAATAATTCCTAATTTTTTCATGCTTTAATTATATAAGAAAAAGCAAAAATTTATTGCCCTAATTTTTTTAGCCCACCTAGCTAAAAACACTATGATATAGCCATATAAGTATAATTTGCTTAAAAACTAAGCACATTTTTACCAATAAAATACTTATAGAACAAGTAGAATTGGATTTAGCTTGGATTTTGAAATTAGTAAAAATAAATAGTCTTTTGTCTAGTAAAATAACTGAATTTTAAGTTTAAAACTCCTATGAAATAGAGCTAAAAAAAATAAAAATTCAGCCTGTTGTTAGCTGTGATGTGGTAAAATATTTTTGCTACATAAGTAGCAAGACAAAACAGAGGATATAAGTCATCTTGGCAACAAGATGGCTTTTTTTCCACATTCCACATTTTGTGGAAATTTCCACAAATCTTGCTTATTTTTGACTGTTTCCTGCCTTTCTATATAGTAATTAATATAATTGAATGTTATAAATTATGGAGGAATATGAAAAAAATTAAATTACTACTTATATCTATGTCAGGAGTTTGTTTAAGTACTTTACCATTAGTGGCTACACAGTGTCATAATGATGCTAAAACCACTAAGCAAGATGACAAGCAAACAACGGATCCAATTAATAAAGAAACACCAAGCCCAGCAACTCAAGGTGGGACAAAAGATCCACAACAAGGCACAGAACCAGGAAATACAAATGGCAAAGACAAAACAACTAGTGTTGCTATCAATAAAGACTTTTTAGCCTTAGACAATGATGCATTAGTTAATAAATATATAAAACATGCACCTACATTGAAAGATGAAGTTTTTGAAAAGAAAACAGCTTGAGTAGCTCAAGTGGAAGACTTAAAAGATATTGAATTTAATCCAAGTGAAACAGAGGCAGTTTCAATAGTATCTATTAGCATGCCAGATGATAAAGAAAGACTTGGACGCTTTGATGATTGACTCAAACAAGGAAAAATGAAAGTTGATTATCGCTTTAAGGTGGCTTCAAAAGCAGATGCAAGCGTAGCTAAAGAATTTACTACATCATATCAATTAGCTGGCTATATTTCAGAGGCAAAAGCTAATGAAATTTTTGCAAATTCATTGAATTTATTAGCTAATGATAATTATGTAATTGATAAAAGTCAGCTAGAAATTGACATTGATAGCACAAGAGAAGAATTCAAAAATACCAATAACTCTTATAAATTTATCTATGGAGCCTACTATCCAAAATCTGTAAATAAAGCTATCAGTGTTAAAAATGAAGGAACGCTAGCAAAAGCTTCATATGAATACAATAAGCTAGCTGTCAACCCTGCAAAGAATGAATTAAGAATTGAACCATTCTTATATTTAGATGATAAGTCTATTAATACATTTTTTGCATATCGCAATGGTAAACAATATGTTGAAGACGACCAAAATACTTCAATACTATTTAACAACTTACCATCTCGTGCTTTATCAGCGCTTGCTATTGCAACTAATTACAATCTAAATCAAGCGATTGGTTTTTCTAAAGCAAAACTTGAAGAATTAGCTGGAAAGAAACTTGATGAAATTGATCCTAAAGATGTAACTGTTGAGATGCTAACTCAAGCTTTAGATATTAATCATACCAGTGTGCAAAGCAGACTTAATAACCCATATGATAAGTTTGATGTAACATCTGATTTTGTAACTAAATCTAACTTACACATTAGTGAACTAAAAGTAAACGAAAAAGAAGGAAGCCTATATGTAACATTTGAATTTAATACCATTCCAAGTAACGATCCAAATGGCACAATATATTTAGGAAAAGGTATTGAACAAAGTCAAGATCCAAATCAATTCAAGACAGGAACTTTTGTGGTTAAAAAAGCTGGATTTAAAGCTCCTAAAGCTGTAGAAGAATCAGTTTATGAAGAAAAAGCTATTTTTGATTTAAACCCTGAAATGAATTTTGAAACTATTCTTAATTTATGAAATGGCAAAAAAGATAAATTTTTAAGTAAAGGTGGAGCTTTGCAAAGATATGAAACTAAAAAAGAAGGACTATTTTGAGGAATTACAGCTAATTCACAAAACAAAAGTAATAAAGTGCTTACTTTAAAAGCAGATAGTGGCTTAAATATGGAAAATATTTTAACCACTAACCCAAAAGGGAAGAATAAATTCTTAGATGCTAGTTTAGATGAAACAAACAAGCAACTTGTAGTTAAATATATGCTTAGTGACCAACCTGGCAAATATTATAAACAAACCATAACATTAGGTTAGAATGGAAAAATACCCTAATTTACAAAAAAGGCTATTGTTCTAGGCTATTTAACTAAAAAACATTTATAATTAAAATATGAATGAAATCAATTTAAAAAGAAAAGAAGCGAGATTACAACAGTTAATTGCTGATATTGTAGCTAACGATATCACTAATACTAATGTAATTGATCCAGTAGTCATGGATGTATCGCTTTCTAATGACTTATCACATGTAAAAGTTTTTGTTTCATTTTTAAACAATGAGCAAAAAGGACTTGAAGCATTAAATAATGCCTCAGGATATGTAAGAAAGGTGCTTTCTCAATCACTTGATTGAAGAAAAGTACCAAGCGTACACTTTTACTTAGATGAAGTATCTAAAAATGGACAAAAAATTGAACAGATACTTGCATCAATCAAAAATGAAAAATAAAACTTATTAAAAGTTGAAAGGACAATTAAATGTCAAAAGTCGGAAAATTTTTATTAGTTGTAGTTGGAGGGCTTGCAATCGGTTCTGCTGCTGTTGCAATTCCATCAGTAATTTACAAAAACCAAAGAGATTATCAAGATCAAGAAAGTAAATTACAACAAGCTAAAGCTAATATCCAAGTATCTTTATCAGATACAATCAATAAGAGTGAAGTATATGCTTCATCAATCAAAGCATCAGATATCATATTTGCAGGATACAATAAATCATTATTTACTGTAGCAATTAAGACATCTGATACAACAAATGATGCAAAAGCAAAACAAGTTCCTGAACTTGTTGCAAATGATGCAGAAGGAACATTAACATTTAAGTATACAATTCAATCAAAGAACTTTAAAGACTTAAAAGTTACTTTAGAAGCTAAATTTGATGGATTTAAAATTAAATATGTTGCTCCAACAGTATCATCAACAAATGAAGAAGCAGCTAAAAATGCTGTTAATGCAAGCATTGCTAGTGCATATAAAGCAATTGTAGATAATAAAGATTACAAATTAAGTGCAGACCAAGTATCTAAAATTGAAACTTACTCTACAGAAGTTCAAAAAGGTTTAGGAACTCAAGTTATTGGTGTGCTTAAAGCAGTTGAAGGAGTATTACCTGAAGCTCAATATACAACTGTAACCACATTATATACACAAGTTGCTTCTAAATTAAATGATGTACTAGTTAACATGCTTAAACAAGCTATTGAAACAAAAGCAAAAACAACTGGTATTGAACAAATTAAAGCATACTTAACACCTGCAAAAATGGGTGAAATTAAAAACGATGTTGCTGATGTTTTAAGTGCAAATGCTGAAACAATTGCTAATGTTGGAAAATCAATCTTTGAATCATTAAAGATGGAAGAAAGTACAAAAAACATTGCTACATTAGATACATTTGTTACTGAAATGACAGCATTCTTCCAAACACAAGTAGCAGAAATTGCTAAAAAAGTTAAAGACTTATCATTTGCAGAAGGAACATCTCAAACAGCTGCTCTAGGTCAAATGAAAAACTTATTACCAGAACTTAAGACAGCTGCAGTCAACAAAGCTCATGCTTTACTAACAAATGAAAATGAATACATGGCTGTAAGAGCAATTCTTAAATCAAAATATGAAGCATTAGAAGCTTCAGTAAAAAGCAATTTAACATTATTAATTGAGAAAACTAATAATTTAGGAGATTTAATTAATAATTTAAAATTAGCTTCTGAAACATCTCAACCTGAAAATAAAGAAAATCCGAGGAATTAACCCGGGATCAGATACTCCTTCAGCTGATGCTGCAAAAGCAGCTTTGAAAGCTGAATTAGATAAAGCAGTCTTAGCTTTAGATGAATTCAGCAATAAATATAAAGCTCATGCTAATGCCTCAGCCTTTGAAGTAAAACCTCAAATCACAGGAGTTGATGCAAATAAATATGATGTAAAAGTAACTAAAATGGAAGCAAATAATGCTGAAGGAAAAATTACTTTTACAGTGGAACTAGCTGATAAAACAAAACCAGAAGACAAAGTTACAAAAGACATTGTTATAGCTGATTTTGCTAAAGTTGAACAAAGTGCGATTGATCAACTAGATCAAGCAGAACCAAAATTTGTAACAATCACTGATGAAAAAGAAATAGATGCACTATTTAAATATTTAGAAAACAACAAAGCTATTAAATACTACTTTAAAGATGGAATCTTAAACTACAAGAGTGGTAGTGGCAAAAATGACTTCAAAAAAATAACATCTAAAACAGATAGAGTCTTTAGTTCAGAATCAAAATTAGGTCTATCTGCTGCTGATGAATTCTTAATTACTAAAACTGTTCGGGATGATCAAATAACAGATCCGGCTGCAGAAATTAAAGTGGAAGTTGATGCTGCTAATAAAACAATTAGCTTTAAATTTAGAGTTAATAAGAAGTTAGACAAAGGTGTTTTTGCATTTTCAAAAGTAAAAACAGCTCAAATTAAATTCCAAGCAGTTAGCCCAACACCTCAACCTGATCCAACACCAGAACCTACACCTCAACCAAAACCTAACCCAGAACCAACACCAGTTACTCCAGCTGGCAAAAGTGCGCCAGAAGTAGCTCGTAGTATCTTAGCACCAGTTGCAGCAAGTTATAATGAAGTTCTTAACAGTGAAGCAAATGCTTTATCTGAAGAACAAAAACAATTAATTTCTATCTATGCAGCAACTGTAGCTAAAGGTCTAGAAAAAGAAAGTTTAGGAGTACTTAAGGCTGTTGAAGGTGTACTACCAGCAAGTGAAAACGAAAAGGTAGCAAACATCTATAACCAAGTAGCTTTAGTTCTAAATAAAGTACTAGTAGACGCATTACAAAACGCAATCAATTTAAAATCTGAAACCGGGATAAACACAATTAAAGACTTCATTAATGCAGACAAAATGAATGCAATTATTGAAGATATAGCAAATGTTCTTACTGCTAAAGCAGACGACTTTGGTCAAGTGGCTAAAGCAGTATTTGACACATTAAAAACAAATGACAGCACTAAGAATGTAGCTAATTTAGAAGCGTTAAGTGCTGGAATGAGTGATTTCTTTAAAAATCAAATCACAGCTATTGCTCAAAAAGCAAAAGCAATCAAAATTAAATCAGGTGAATCTCCAGTAGCAGCACTTGCAACTATTCAAGGATTTTTACCTGAAATGAAAGCAGCAGCAGCTAAAAAAGCACATGAACTTTTACCTAAAGATACAGATTATGATGCTGTTAAAGCTGTCTTAAAAGCTAAATATGAAGCATTAGAAGCTTCAGTACAATCAAACTTAGAATTATTAGTTAAAGAAACAATGAACCTTGCAACTTTAGTTGATAATTTAAAATTAAAGAAAGATGAAATCAAAAAAGCAGCTGAATTAGACCAAGCTGAAATCGAAGCTCTTATGGGAAATGCAGTTCCAACTCTAGTGGAAGCTGCAAGTAAGAAAACAGCTTTTAGTGCAACAGATGAAGACTTTGTTGCTCCTAAATTTGCTGAAAATAAAGACTATACCATTGAAGCACTTGATCCAGTTTTCTATGCAGATGCTTTAAGTGATAACTCTGCATTAAGCCCAGAAGCAAAAGAAGCTTTAAAAGCCAAAATGCTAAATGGAATTAATGAAATTACATACACCATTAAGGTTACATCTAAAAAAGATGCCAGCGATACTAAGACAATTGAAAAAACTTATGATGTAGCTGGATTTATTTCAAAAGCTAGTGCTGATGAAATCTTTAAAACTTTAGAAATCAAACCTGTTGCTAATATAAATAAAGCTCAAGTTAAAATTCAACCTGATACCACAAAAGGAATGACAAAGGCTTACAAATTCTTAAATGGTACATATGAAGAAAACAGTCTAAAGAAATTAGCCCTTGTAGAAGCTGTTTCACCACAAGGCAGTGTAGAAATTAAAGTTGATAACAACATTATTTCAAGTGATCCTAAAACACAAAGCGCTGTTTTAGAACCTGTAATATACTTAGATAAATATTCTAGAGATTACATTTTTGCTTATAAAGATAAAAGTGATACTTCATCAGAAGCAAGTAAAGTAACTGTAAATGAATTACCAACTCCAGTGCTTTCTGCCAAAGCTATTTCAAACTTCTATGGACATGGTGCTAATAAGCCATATGTTGTAGATGTAGAAAAAACTGTCGCAAAATTAGGAAAAGCATTAGACCAAGTGCTTCCATCCGAAATTAGTGCAGAACAAATTGTCTTAGCTACAAAAGAAGTCACATTAGTTGGATCAAATGAAGCTGATAAATTTGTTATTACAGCAGATATGCTTGCAAAAATGAATGGAAGAGTTACAAAAGTTGAAGCAGTAGATGCTGAAGGAAAATTATTAGTAACAGTAACATTTGACACAATTACTAAACCAAATGCTCTTTACATGCTAGCTTCTCCAAATACTCAAACTACTGATGAAAGCAAAGCAAAAGATCAAGTTGGTACATTTGTTATTGTGCTAGAAGGCTTAAAACAAAATGCACCAAAACCAGAACCTAAACCTCAACCAGTTACTCCTTCTCCAGAAGTTAGTGTAACTGAAGGTACAGCATTTGTTCTTGGAAAAGATGCAACATTCAAAAATGTAAATGAAAAAATGAAAAAACATCCAAAAAATATTTTTCAATATTATAAAAACACAAATACTTATGGAATAGCAAGTGGTGGAACTACTGACAATGAAATACTAAAATTTGCTGACAGCATCTCAAAAGATAATATTAGTTTTGACAAAATTTCAAAACCAAAAGGAAAAAGTAAAATTTACTATCTAGATGGTGAATTTGATGCTAAAAAGAAAACTTTAACAGTTAAATATCAACAAAAAATTAATAATAAGTTTGTAGATGTTGTTCAAACATTTGTATTACAATAACAAATTAGAAATATAGCATTTAACCGTGCTATATTTTCTTTATTTGATAAATTATTTATAAAATGCCTATGCCATAGTTGTTTAAAAAAATAATCAAGGCAAATGAAAAATAATATCTCTTGTATAATATACAAGAGTATATAGCAATACTCCTTGGCTAATATAGCCCAGAAATGACCATAAGGAGAAAAAATGAACAAATACGAAATTATGTCAATCGTAAACCCTAAAGCTGATGTTAAAGTTTTAAACGATTTATTAACAGAAGTTTTTGGAAAAGGTGTTTCTAAAGTTGAAAAACTTGAAAAGAACGAACTTGCTTACGAAATTAACAAATCAAAACACGCTCAATACGTTTTAGCTTTAGTTGAAGCTGAAGGAAATGCAATTGCTGAATTTACACGTCGTTCAAATATCGTTAAAGATATCTGAAGAGTACTAGTTATTAACCTTGATACAGAAAAAGGATTTAATAAAAAAGCTGATGATAAAGCAAAAGCACGTGGAAGAAAAAGAGTTACAAAAGACGCAAACAACGCTCAAGAAAGAGTTGCAAAACCACGTCAACCTAGAGTTCGTAAAGAAAACTCAGAAAAATAGTTTTACATTTTAAAGGAGTAGCATGTATAACAAAATTACACTTGTTGGTCGTATAACCAGTACACCTGAGTTATCACATACCTCAAATAATATTGCATATGTTAGATTAACACTTGCAGTAAATAGACCAAGTTTTGGAAATAACAATGATATCACTGATTTTATTCCGCTAGTAGCGTGAAGACAATCAGCTGAATTTATTGCCAACAACTTGCCTAAAGGTGCCTTAATTTTAGTTGAAGGTTCATTACATTCATCAACATACAATAGCAATCAAACTAATCAATTAGTTAGATCACTAGATGTTACTGTAGAACGTGTAGTGCCACTTGAATCTAAAGCTGTGCGCGATATGAGAAATAACGCTGCACCAGTAGCAAATAATAGCTTTACACCAACATTTAACAATGCACCAGCAAATAATAATCAACGTACATACACCAGAAATGAAAACATTGATTATTCATCTGTTGAAAAGAAACAAACTCCAAATGTAACTACTGAAATTAACAATAACGAAGCTAAATCAAATGAAGTTGAACAAGACATTTCTGCCTTATTTGACTTTGGAAATGATTTAGATTAATAAAGGAGACAATTATGGCTTTCATTAAACGTAACAAAAAAGCTTTCGGAAGAAGAAAATCATGCGAATTTTGTGATAACCACATGGAATATGTAGACTACAAAAATGTTGAATTATTAAACAAATTTGTAACAGCTACAGGACAAATCAAAGCTAAATCATCAACAGGTACATGTGCTAAACACCAAAGAAAAGTAGCAAATGCAGTTAAAAGAGCTAGATTTATCGCTTTAATGCCTTACCACGTAGTTCGTCCACGTGTAGCAAAAAGCAACTAATATATACTTAATGTATTAAATTGATCACAACTAATCATCTGGTTGTGATTTTTTTATGATTTCGAATCAATAAAGATATTTGGGACAACTAAATGGTACAAATATCATGGGACAATG
>NZ_JBLWAB010000008.1:0-48459 GCF_048284645.1 Mycoplasma haliaeeti
TACAAAAAGGAGTAAACATGTGGGGATCAGCTTCAACACCGAAAAATAGCTACACTCCGGTTTATGATGTTATTTCATACGATGGTGATGATTATAACCTAAATTGGTTAATGTATCGCTATGATGAAGATAATATAAATCAAAACTCATCATTAGTTGTGCAACCTGGGCAAGTTGCAATAATTGTCCACAATGGTAAAGTGGAAAGAATCGTAAAAGAAGGAACTACAAAAATTAATTCCGAATATTACCCATTTTTAAAAGATATTACTTTTACTGTACATGGTAATAAAAATGCCTATCCAATTAATATTTATTTTGTTAACACTACTTTAAAATTAAATGTTTTATTTGGTACTACTACACCTCTTGAAATCAAGGATCCTGTGTACGGATTACTATTACGCCTACGTGCTAGAGGTCAACTTGGGTTACAAGTGCAAGACTATCAATATTTATTTGAAAGACTTGTGGGTTCATTTACCCCTGAAGGTGTATTAAGTTTCGATTTCATCGAAGAACAATTTAGAGGGTGAATTAATCAAAATATTAAATCAATTATTTTAGACTATCTAATTTCAAACCAAATATCTTATGATAAAGTCAACCTACATTTAAATAATATTGCACATGAATTTAGTGAAAAAATGAAAGATGAAGTTGACAAGTTTGGATTTAAGATTGTCACACTATCATTTGATAGTATCAACATTCCTGAAGAAGACAGACAAAAGATAAATTCATTCCTTGAAAAGAAAGCTGAAATTGATACATTTGGAAATGACTATAGATTAATTAAAGGCTATGATGTATTAGAAAAAACAGCAACTAATCAAGGAACTGCAGGGGCTTTTATGGGAATGGGATTAGGAATGGGCGCTATGAATAGCAATATTATTCCTCCGATTCAAAATCCTGAACCTGCTAAAGCAACTACGGTAGCAAGCCCAGTGCAAGAAACAAAAGAATGTCCAGCATGTGGTTTTGCAAATCGTGCAACAGCTAAATTCTGTTCAGAATGTGGAAGTCCTACTTCTAAACGTTGCTCTGGATGTAATTTTGAATTAACACCAAGTGCTAAATTCTGCCCTGAATGTGGAAAGGGAGTTCAAAATGTTTAGTTCTATTAAGTCAAAATGAGGCGTTATCTTAGTATCTGCCATCATACTTTTAATTATCAACCTAATCCCTATCGGGATAGGTCAATGACCATTTGGAAACAGTACTTCATGTAAAACATGATTGATCTTATACATTATTACAAAAATACTATGTGGAGCATACTTTATAGGTTTTGTTGTCTATTATGTAATTAAGCCAAAGCCATTTGCTAATTCAGGTATTATGATTATTGTCATTTTATCTGTTCTTGCAGCTCAACTAATTCCTTTAATCGGACGTGTATGATGATATGCGTTTGGTGAAACAAAACTAGAAGTATTATGATATGTTATTTACTTACTAGTTGCCTTTACACTAATTTTTATACCAATTGGCCTATATTTCAAAGTAAATAATAAAATGCTAGAAAGAGACAAAATAGCAGAACCTGAAGACATTCCTGTTAGAAAAGAAGTTGCTGATGAAGATGGATTTTCTAACATGAGAAAGAGAGATTAAAAATGGAAAACACCACTAATACTACTACACTAGAATGTTCATCATGTGGAGCATCAATAAGTAAGACACAACGTACGTGCAAATATTGTGCACAACCTAATAAATATTATGAATCTCCAACTGGAGCTGCAGGTGCACGTGGTAATGCAAATAGACCAAAAATGGACTTTACTAACTCAAGTAATTATTCATCTGTCCCTGTACAAGCCACAAGCACATCATATGCAAACAATGTTCAAACTAGCAACAAGGATTGAATAAATTGAGGTTTATTTATTGTTCTATTAATTATATTTTCACCCGCAGCAATTATTTATCTAATTGTATGTGCTGCATCTAAGAAGTAACTATGAATGACACTAACTTATTAGTTATAGTCGATCCACATAATGAATTTGGATTTTTAGATGCTACTAACTTCAATATTCAATTAATGCTTAATAGACATGGGAGAAATTTAACTGACCAAGATCTAACTCCTATTGGCTTTAGACAACTTTGCCAAGAATTTAACAATGAGTACATAATTGGAACTTATATTGATGGAGCTGATTTTATCTATGATTCAGCTACATTAAATCATGAAGCAATTTTAAATCAATGACTAAGCATAATGCCAGATAATGCACATCATTTTCTAACAAATGGAATTCAAGCCTACTATTTATTCATTCCACGTGAATTAATGCAAAGAGCATATGAAGCCGGAATTGTTTATGATTACTACACATTCTTAGACATCTTAAGAGATCAATTTGCTGAAAAAAATCACCGTGATCCAAATGATAAGGAACTAATAAACTTAATTAGCTCTAACAATGGATTCTTGCTTGTACCTACAACCACATTAGTAAACTTTGGTTCAAGAACAGCAGAATCAATTGGTGCTGAAGCTGAAGTAATTAATAAACGAAACGATCAAATTGAAACAGTTAGAAAAGGATCAAAAGCTATTTGGTGAATCCTCACAATTGTATTAATAATTATGATCATTGTTGGGGTAGTAATGGGTGCAGTAGCAGGATAGTTTTATGAAAAAGATTATTGAACCTTGAAAAAAATTTATGCTAGCTGTTTTATTCTTCAATATCGCACTTTTAACAATTGGAGTATATAGAATAGTATCCGAATCATATTTTGCTAGTGAATCAAAAATTAATCCGTCAACTGGTGAATTATTTTGAGCTGTTATTATATTGCTTATAAGCTATACAATGATATTTGTGTTTAGCCTTGTAATTATAATCCTTATAGCTAAGACGATGATTGACACATATGAACCCAGAAATTGTGCAATAGCGATAATGATTATTCAACCTATTCAAATCTTCTTATTTATCACCCTTTCACTAATCATAAATTATGGATTATTTAAAGGTATGGTTTCATTAAATGAGCGTACAATTCTTGAACGAACATTTTATCCATTCAATATAGATTTCTTTGTAACCTTAATTTTACAAATTACATGCTATGTTGTATTTCTTCCAAGTGCATTGAAAAAATAAATTACAAAGTGGCCTTATGGGCTACTTTTTGTATAATTTAATTAAGGAATTGAGATGAACAAAAAAGATTTAATAGCTAGATTATTAGAAATGATGGGAAAAGTCCTTTCTGACAAGATCGAAAGTGACAAAAGCCAACTCCGTAGTGAAATAAGCCACAAATACTTAAATGGCTTGGAGCTAGATATAAATGAACTAAATAAGCAACATTCACCTAATGTTATATCACTTGATAAGCCTATACGGTATGTTGCATTAGGTGATTCAATCTCAGCAGGATTCGATGGCTTTATTGATAAAGATTACCCAGGACAATTTGTTGATGGTAAAGTCGTTAATGGTTGCTCACTTGGATCATATTTTGCTGAAATATTGGCTAAAACAAATAATTTAGTGCATTTTGCAAATTATGCAGTTTCAGGTACCAGTATTACAGATTGAATAAATTATTTAGAAGATGATGAAAGTAAAATTGAAACAAATAATATTGTTCAAGATGCACTTGAAAAAGAAGGATATGCCCATGAGCAAGTTCTTTTAGACATTAAGCAAGCTAATTTAATTACCATTACAATAGGAGCTATGGATTTCTTTTACTTAGTTTTCTGATACATTTTTAATAACAAAACTCAAGAACTCTTAGACAGTATTGAGTCTCAAGATGGATATCAAATCTTTAGCAATTATTTAAAAGATGGCTATGATAACATTATGGATATAGCAACAAATTCACTGCAAGAATTTGTTAACCGTATCAAAGAATTAGCAGCCCCAGATGCAAACATTAATATTATTGCTTATCCTGTACCATTTCTAATGCTGCAAAATGCTTTACAAGAACATATCTTTAAGCTTGATAATATCTCTTCTTCAGGAACTAATGTACTTGAAAGCTTAATTGGCCTTTTAAATAATAACTTAAAGACAATTAGCTATCGTTCAGGGCTTAACTATGTTTCGCTTTATAATAATGATTATTGACATGCACACGCTAGCCAAATGAGTGCTATCTATTATGATATTCACCCAAGTTACATTGCTTACAAAAAGATGGCTATGGACTTGTATATTAAATTATCTACTCAACAAGTAACAATTCATAATTTAACAGAATATGACTTTAATAAAACTTATTGGCTATCAGATTATAGGTTCTACCAATATCAACTTGAGCAGTATCCTAACTTATTAGATATTTTTGGACCTAACACACAGGATTATTTAGACAATATTAATGAGTTTGATAAAAACATGATTCCACGTAGAAATTATAAAAATTATCCTCTACGTCTATCTCAATTTACAGGTTGAATCCTAGCTAGCTCAACTAAAATTTCACGTAACATATTTAATACTGATTTATATGCTAAATTAGATCCTGATAAACTACTAATTAAATATATTGAACAATATACAGACATAGATAGCTTAATTAATCAAATTATGCAATCAGGAATTAAATCAGACCTACTTTCTGATGTACTTAATAACCTGCAAGAGGGCTTAGATGATTTAATTCATACACAAACCATTACTAGCGACGATATATTGAAAGTTGTTTTTAGTATTTTTAGAAATAAAAATCTAATTCTAAAAGCCATTTATACATTGCTTAATTCAAGTCTAGTACAGTATGATAAGGAACAATTTATTAAAATTACTAAGGTTATTATTTATAATCTAGCCACCTATATTGCTCCAAAAGTTATTAACCTGATATCTAACTTAGCCATTTCAACATCCAAAGAATTTAATTGAAATTATGAAGCAGAAATAGCTCAATTGAAAAAAGAGCTAAAAGAAGAGCCACAAATTAATGTATTTACCAATGATATTCCAACCTTGATTCTAATTGTGCTAGAGCAACTAATAAGACACAGTAATCAATTAACATCATACGATAAGTTACTATATGTATTAACTAATAGTTCTAGCAATAAGCACTATATGCGTTTATACACAGATTTATCGTGATATATTTTAAAATGAGTCAGATTATGGTTTGCACAAAAACCTTTAAAGAAAATTACATTTACCTTAGCCAATAAATGAGTGCTCAATAGTACAAGCGATAAAATTACTAGTATAGAATTTAATCAGCTATTTGAAAATGTTTTACACCTTATGTTAGCTGATGAAAACTTATTAAAAGCTTTAACCTTTATTAACTCTACTATTAAAGTTGTTTTTAAAGACATCTTATCTAGCAAGGATTATCAACAATTTATCTCTAGTCTTAAACGTAAGCTTTTACATAATCATAAAATTAGAAGATACTTATTGTTCATCTTTACTAAACTTAATTGAAAAGACAAGAAATCATTACTTAAAATCTTATGATACATCAGATAACATCATCCAGTCAGTTTTGGCTGGATTTTTGATTTATTTAAAAAATAGCCTGAAAAAAACTGTAAAATTCAAGTGAATTAAATTAAAGAGGTTTTAAATGAACAAAAAAGAAACTGTTATTTTTGGAATGAAAAATGCCCAAAAATTAGCACAAACAATTTCAGATCTAATCGGAATTCCACTATCTGAAATTAACCGTACAGTTTATGCTGACGGAGAAGTTATGATCGGGGCTGCTGACACTGTTAGAGACAAAGATGTTTTTATTATTGCTAGCACATCACGTCCTGTAAATGACAATATAATGGAATTATTATTATTTATTGATTCACTTAAACGTGCTAGTGCTAGAACTATTAATGTTTGTTTAAGTTACTATGGATATGCACGTCAAGATAGAAAAGTAAGTGGAAGACAACCAATTGGAGCTAAACTAGTAGCTGACTTATTACAAACTGCTGGTGTTACAAAATTAACATGTGTTGACTTACACAACCCTTCTATTCAAGGGTTCTTTGATATACCAGTTGATGACTTAAGAGGTCAATATCCTCTTGCTATGGCTCTTAAAAAGCTCAATACATCCTTTACAGTTGTTTCTCCTGACCATGGTGGAACAGTTAGAGCAAGAAAACTTGCAGAACTAATTGCAAATACTGTAAAAATTTGTATTATTGACAAAAGACGTACTGGTGTTAACCAGACAGAAGTTATGGGAATTATTGGTAACATAGAAGGCCAAAATGCTGTTATTGTTGATGATATTATAGATACCGGTGGTACAATCATTAAAGCAGCGGATACTTTAAAAGAACATGGTGCTAAACGTATCATTGTTATGGCAACTCATGGTATTTTTACTAAAGGATTTGATGTATTTGAAAATAATCCTAATATAGAAAAAGTTATAGTTACTGATAGTATTGATAATGCTGAATTAGTTGAAAAATACACTAAGCTAGAAATTGTTTCACTTGGAGACTTTTTAGGAAGAGTAATTAATGCAACACTAGAAGGCAGCTCAATTACTAGTGTATATCAACAAATGAAAGAAGAAATAAATAAATATGGACAAAATGACTAAAAAAGAAAAAGTCCAACAATTATGTAATGAACATGGTTGGGAATTTTCACTGTTTGAACAATATGTAAATTTAATTGAAGAAAAAAATAAAGTTATGAATCTAACTGGCTTTACAGGGGATCGCTTGTGAGAAGAAGGAATCTTAGAATCACTTTATTTTATGGAAGAAATCACCAAAGGGCTACATAATGGTGAAATCTTAGATATTGGTGCAGGAGCTGGTTTTCCGTCAATACCTTATGTTCTTACTAAACCTGATAATCATGTAACTATCTATGAGCCAATTGGAAAAAGAGTTAACTTTTTAAATGAAGTAATTAGCAATCTTAACTTGCAAGACTATGTCACAGTCTTAAAAATGCGTTCAGAAGAACAAACACAAAAGAATTTATTTGACGTTGTTACAGCCCGTGCTGTAGCTGACGTTAGAGCACTATTAATGTCTTCATTCCATTTAGTAAAAGTTAAAGGTAATATGGCACTTCTAAAAGGAATAAAGGTTCATGAAGAATTAAAAGAAGCTAGTGAAATTTTAGACAAACTCGACTACACCATAGACTTAAAAGAATTCATTAAGCCTGATGTGAAACGTGATAATTTCATTCTTACAATTACAAAACATCGTTCAACACCAAAAGAATTTCCTTATTTATGAAAAGATATAAAGAAAAAATAGAGGCCATCCTCTATTTTTTATATTATTTTAAGCCATATTTACTTTGTTTACAAATTTTTCATTTGAAGTATCGTTTGCATTAGCGATAGTTTCTACTATAGCTTTGCGATCCTTACGATCAAGATCTGGAATTATAACTCTTAAATTAAGACGTAAATCACCTTGTGATCCTTTATATCTAACACCTTTTTGAGGAATTTTAATAGTTTTTTCATCAGTGTAGCTCTTTTTAAGTTTGATTGAGACATCTCCTCAAGGCGTCGGAACTTTTGCACTATTTTCAAGCATTATATCAATAAATGAAACTGGAAAATCTAGTTCTAGATCAAGTCCTTCTCTGTGATAATATGGGTGTTCTTGTACTTGAACATGAATCATCATATCACCAGGTTCTCCACCATTAGTTCCGGGAGCACCATATCCAGCAAGTTTTAGTGTTAGTCCAGAATCAGCACCCTCAGGAACTTTGATTGTAACAGTCTTTTGAACTTTTAAATATTTTTCTCCACGGCAGTGTGTACATTTATTTTTAATTATTTTTCCAGTTCCAGAACATGTACGACATGGTTCTTGCACCATTTGTTGACCAAAGAAGCCATTTACAACTTTTGTTGTATAACCTTGCCCTTTACAGTCATTACATGTAGAGATATCGCTTGTACTTTCAGCACCACTTCCACCACAATGTAAGCATAATTCTCATTTGTCAAGTTTTTGTTTTAATGTTGTTCCATGAATTGCATCCATGAATGAAACATTTAACACTGAATTATAGTTGTCTCCTTTTTGTCTCATCGTGCGAGAAGAAGTTCTACTTCTTCTTCCGCCACCAAAACCACCAAAAATGTTTTCAAAAATATCTTGAAAATCACCAGCATTAAATCCACCTGATTGATATTGACCATTGAATCCACCTGCACCTGCATATCCTTTTCCATTGGCTGCATCTGCACCATGCATATCATATATCTTTCTTTTTTCAGGATCAGAAAGGATTTGATAAGCTTCATTTAGCTCTTTCATTTTTTCATCACCTGAACCATCTTTAAGTTTGTCAGGGTGGTATTGCATAGCAAGTTTTCTATAAGCTGTTTTAATTTCTTTTTCAGTAGCTGTTTTTTCTACTCCAAGTACTTTGTAATAATCTTTTTCCATAATGTTTTATATTTTAGCATATTTTTACTTCATTTGCTAATTTTTTATAAAAATAAGTTGAATCTAATGTCAAATCTAAAAATAGTTATCTTCCACCAATAATATAACTAGAAAAAGATTAAATTATTAGTATCAATATTTAGAGATCTGTCTATGCCTGCACCCAATTTGGACTAAAAAGTTAAAAATTCGATATTGATTCAATTATTAACTAATATTTTTAAAAAATAAGTTAGAAATTTTGGCTTTAATATTAAAATTTATACAAAAGGAGAAAACAATTTATGGAATCAAATGAATATACATTAGAAATTAAGAACTTAAATAAATCCTTTAAGAAAAATAAAGCTTTAAATGACTTAAGCTTTAAAGTTAAAAAAGGAGAATTATTTGGATTTTTAGGCCTAAATGGTGCTGGTAAAACTACTACATTAAGCATTATTTTAGGGATTACTAAGAAAGATTCAGGTCAAATTATTGTTGACGGGCATGATCTTGATAAATCTAATGCACATGAAATTAACCGTAAAATCGGAATCGTCTTCCAAGAATCAATTTTAGATGGTAAACTAACTGTTTACGATAACTTAATGTCACGTGCAGCAATGTATAAAAAATATTTTAAAGATACTCCAGTTGAAAATTTAGTTCAAGACGTAATTAATGATTTTCAATTGCAAGATTTATTAAAGAAAAGCTATGCGTCTCTATCAGGTGGTCAAAGAAGAAGAGTGGATATTGCACGTTCACTTGTGCATAAGCCTGAAATCTTATTTTTAGATGAGCCCACTACTGGACTGGACCCTAATTCTCGTGAATTAGTTTGATCAATATTGAAAAAAATTCAAGCCGAAAGACACTTAACTATTCTTTTAACCACTCACTATATGGAAGAAGCAAACTTCTGTAATTATGCAATCATATTGCAAAAAGGTCACAAGCTAGCTGAAGGTACTCCAGCTGAATTAAAAAATCAATATAGTAAAACCAAAGTAATTATTTATCAAGAACAAAATTCAGTTTTAGAAAAAATCATTGCAGATAATGGTGGGACTATGTCATATATAAACAAAAGATATATTGTTGAATTTGCTTCAAACCAAGCTGCTCAATCATTTGTTATGAAATTTGGCCCAATCTTAAGTGATTTTGAATTAATTAAAGGTTCTATGGATGATGTCTTTTTAAATGTAACTAAAAATAACAAGGAGGAAAAATAAATGTTTCAACTCCATTGATTAGTCAGAAGAAACTTTTTACTCTTCTTTAAAGACCCAAGAAAAATTTTAACAACTTTTATTTCACCAATTATCACTGTCTTTTGTTTCATATTATTTGGTAAATATCTATTTTCTCAACAAGTAGAGCAACTACCTATATCTAATTTAGAAAAAGATATGTTTGTTGATGCTTCCATGCTCACTGGTTTATTAAGTTTATCAACCATTACAACCGCACTATCTTTAGCTGTCTTTATTGTGCAAGATGCTGAAAAGAAAATTTTCAACGATCTTGCTATAACACCAATTAAGCCTTCACTAATTCGTTTTAGTTACTTAATGGTTAACATTCTCTTAAATGTACTAATTTGCATTGTGCTTTATATACTATTTATTGCTTATATGGCCATAAATGGAACAATTGAATTATTTACAGTTATTTCAGCATTTAATGTCTTTGGTGTAGTCGTTTTAGGAGCCATCTTAAATTCAGCGATTTTCACATTTATCTTCAGTTTTGTTAAAAATGTTGCAATATATTCAGCATTAATGGGAATGATTTCTTCAATGTCAGGATTCTTTATTGGAGCCTTTGTACCACTTGAAATCTTCCCAACAGGTTTAAAATATGTCTTATCTGTATTACCAGGGACACAAATTACAAACCTAATTAGATATTATGCAATGTCAGGAATGTCTTTTATGTCACATTCACCATCATACTATCAAATTGTGCTAGTTGGAAAAATACTCCAACCTTGAGTTGCATTTGTCTATGTTTCAGCATTCGCAGTAGTTTCAATTGCTTTCTCATACATTTTTAGATTTAATGCTAAGAAATCAAGATAAGAAAAAACAACAAGTTTTAGCTTGTTGTTTTTTAAAACACTCATTATTTACGAATGTTTAAAGCTTCAATAACTTTGCTGTATTCATCAAAGTCATTTTCTTTTAAGTGTTTTAATAACACTTTACGTTGAGAAATTTTAGCTAAGAAACCTCTTCTTGAGTGGTTATCTTTAGGGTTGTTTAAGAAGTGAGGTTTTAATAACTCGATGTCTTCTGTTAAAATAGCAATTTGAACTGCTGTATTCCCTGTATCTTTAGCGTTTTTTCCGAATTGTTTAACTAATTCTGCTTTTCTTTCTTTTGAAACCATAATATTCTCCTTTATTATGTTTTAAGCCTAGCTGGTATTTACATATCAACCAAGTTTAAAATTTATGTTTAATTAATAGTTTTAAGTATTATATAAGATATTTGATTTTATATAAAATATTTTTAGACTTATAAAATAAGAAAATAAAGATATTTTACTTCTTGCTACGGGCAAAATAATCTTTTGCTAGAGCAATATCTTCTTCAGTAATCTTATCATCAAAGTTTGAGATAGCAACTCTAAGCTTATGTTTGAGTTCACAAACCACAACAGTATCTTGTACTGAATCATTAATTTGGTATCCGATCAAAAATACTTCTCTTAATCCAACTTTTGTCACATGCAAAATACCATAGTAAACTAACTCTTTAATATGGAATAATGCACAATACAATCCTGCATGAATTTTAGCCAGTTGTTCAATTACTTCGATATTATTATCTTTCAACATTCCAGAAAAAGCATAGTCATAAACTAGTAGTGAATTAATAAAATCGATATCACCAAATTCTAGACTTTCTTTTAACTTGGAAGTTGAAATTTTTGTTCCTATATCTTGCATTAATTCTACTTCTTGCACTCTAAATAAGTTTTCATAATCAGGTGTGCTAAAATCACTTAACGTGTAGGCTGCATTAGCACCAAATTTAAAATCTTGCCCAGCTATAAAAGTTACATAATTTCCTTGTGCTAGCTTAGCTAAGAATTTAATACCTTCGTAATTTTTAACTTCATTAAAATCAAGTTGCACTATAGCATCTAAAGGCAAGCGAGCTAATTGTTCATATTTAGCATAATTATCAGTAAAAATTGAGTCTTTAAACTTTGGCATGCCTTTTTGAGCATTAAAACAAACCAGAATGACTCTACCACCATTTGCTCTAGCTTGTTTAAATAATTGATAATGTCCAAGATGGAATGATTCAAATGAACCTAGAATAAAATTATCACCAGCTTGAGAATTAAAGTCTTCTAATTCATAAACAATTAATTGATCCATTAAATTAACTTAAGTTCCTTTAGTTTTAAATATGCACCATCATATTCACAATCAAGTGCAATATCTTTAGCAACTGACTTAATTCATTCATTTGCTCTTTCCATAGCTACACCATAATATGCATCACGTAACATTTCATAATCGTTTGAACTATCGCCAAATGCGATTAAGTTTTCACCAATTTTGTATCCTAACATATCACATAAAATGCTTAAAGTATGACTTTTAGATACATTTTTAGGACCAATAAAAATTCCTCTTGATCATTTAGCAGATACTTCCATGTTTAAATTATGATCTAAAATATATTGTTCAACTTCTTTAGCAATTTCATCTGAACCATCGACATTTAATGTAATAACATATAAATCATCCTTACTTAATTCAGATTCATCAAAATTATAATAATTTGATACAAATGGACGTATAAATCATGAACTTAAGTTCATTCCAGGCGTCTTAAATACTTTGTTAAAGTCAGCAACCGCAAAGGCTGCAACTTTGTCTTTAAAAGCATGATACATTTGAATTACTTCATCACGATTTAAGGTATTTTTATAAACAAATTCTTTTTTATTATTATCAAAAATAAATGCTCCATTTGCTCCAATAAAGTAGTCTACAGGTTCTAATTGATCAAGAAAGTCCCCAATAGTTGCAAATTCACGAGCTGATGAAATTACAGTTGTAATTCCATTCATTTTAAGAAGTGGAAAAATCTTTCTTGTATTAAGTGAAAATGTAGTGGTACCATTTGGCAAAATTGTTCCATCTACGTCAAAGGCAGCAATCTTGATTAAATCTTTTAGCTGTTTCATTTTATATCCTTTCAAGTGCAACTTTTTTAGGCCAGAAAACATTATCTTTTACTTCACCAATTGCACATATTAAATTATTTGCAGGATTTTGTAATAAATACATCCCGTCAGCAGTTACTATTTTAAATGAATTTCCATGTTCTATCGCTTTAATATTTTCATTTTTTAAAATTAAGATTGGCAATGAAATAAGTTCGCTAATTTTGATTGTTCCATATTCATCGGCTTTTAAATTATCAAGTTTAATATTTCCAACTTGCACTCTTTTTAATGCAGTCATAATTGCATGTTTGTTTAAATAAGCTGCAGTATCAACTAAGATAGTTCTAATATAGGTACCTTCTGAAACTGATAAAGAAACTTCTGCTTCTTGAGTTTGAAAATTAAAATCTAAAAGTTTATATTCATCTATCTTGATTGCTTGTGGTTTAAGTTCAACTTCTTCATTATTGCGAGCATACTCATAAGCCTTCTTCCCATTTATCTTTTTAGCACTATAAATAGGAGGGATTTGACTAGTAGTTTGACTTATATAATCAATAGCTTTTTGCAACTGGTCTAAAGTTATAGGATCTTCATTAGCCTTTTGAACATTACCATCACTATCATAAGTATCTGAAAAATAGCCAAATTTAACTTTAGCAATGTAACTTTTATTTTTATTATCAACATATTGCAGTAATTTTGTTTCAAAATCAGTGGCTACAATCATGAGCCCTTCTGCTAATGGATCCAGTATCCCAATATGACCTATTTTGTTTGCTTTTAGCTCTCTCTGCAAGGAGCGAACGGTTTTGTTTGCAAACACTCCTGTTGGTTTATAAAACTTGTAAAACATATGACCTCTTTTAATATAAATATTAAAATAATTATAGCAATATAAAAATAAAATAATGTTATAATAACTTTAATTATGGATACAAAGAAGAGCCCAATTATTATTTTCACTGGACCAAGTGGCGTTGGTAAAGGAACTGTAGAAAGATTGCTTTTTGAATACGATGAGTTAAACCTATCGTTATCTTGTTCTGCGACTACTCGTCTGCCTCGCGAGGGGGAATTAGATGGTATCCATTACCACTTTATTGATGTTGATAGATTTAGAGACAAAATCAAAAGTCGTAAATTTATTGAATTCTCATATCATTTATCAAATTATTACGGAACACTTTATTCTGAATTAGACAAAATTCATGCCAAAAATAAAGTACCAATGTTAGAAATTGAAACTAATGGTGCAAAACAAATTATCAAGAAATTCTCTTCAGATTCTAAAGAAGCTGAAAAATATAATTTAATTACCATTTTCTTAGCACCTCCATCTGTTTCTGATTTACGTGAACGTATTTTAAAACGTGGTTCAGAAAACAGCGAAACATTAAAACAAAGATTGAAGAAGGCTGAAGAAGAAATAGCTGATTCATATCTATTCAAGTACAAAATTATTAACGATGTGCCTGAGAGAGCAGCTGAGGAAATTCGTGCCATCCTTCACAAGGAGTTAGGTATTGAAGATTAATTATTACTTAGAGTCCATGCAAGGAATCAGAGCTAAAAATGATGATCGAGCAAGTGTTTTTCAAAACGAAAAAGCAACACTTGCTATTTTGTGCGATGGAATTGGTGGACATTCTTTTGGTGATGAAGCAGCTCAAACTGTTATAGACACTTTTAAACAAGAATTCATGCACAATTTTTATGTTAAAAATAATCTGACTGCAAAGCAATGGGTCTTTTCAGTATTTGATAAAGCCAAAAGCACCTTAAAACAGTTATCAACTACTCAAGTCGGAAAAGAATCAATGGGGACAACAGCTGTTGGTTGTCTTATTTTGCACGAAACCCAAAATGTTATTATTTTTAATTCAGGTGATAGCAGATGTTATATTGCCAAAGAACATGAATTAGTTCAAGTCACAATTGATCATAATGTCGAAAATCAACTCATTTCTGAAGGTGAAGATATTGAAAAATATAATCCAGAAATGCGTAAGTATTTAACAAGTGCAATTTTGCCAAACTATAATACTTTAATTGAAATTTTTGAGGTATCCCCAAAAGGGTTTCATAATATTAAAAAGATTTTATTAACTTCCGATGGAATTCATGGCTTTATGTCAAAAAGTGAACTAGAATATTTTATCTTGCAAGATAAGCCATTAAAAGAAATTGCAAAAGAAGTGCTTGATTTAGCTATTGTCTCTGAATCTACAGATAATATGACATTAGTAATATTAGATGTTGAGCAAGGAGGCAACAATGGCAACTAATTATAATGTTCCCTCAAGTTCGCGTATCCATAATAAATACCTAATTAAAGGCATCTTAGGTAGTGGTGGAATGGGTACTGTCTTTTTAGTGGTACTAAAATCTGATCCAAATAAAAAGTATGCGCTAAAACTTATGACCAATGTTTATGATAAAGTAGCATATCAACGTTTTCATGATGAAGCTAGCTTACTTGGAAAAGTCCATTCTAAGCATATTCCACAACTTATTGAGTATTATGGCGATAATGTTGAACAATACTATGTTATGGAATACATTTCTGGGAATACTTTATATAACATAATTCGTGCTAATGGATCATTAAATATAAAAAAGGCTAAAACTTATATCAATAAAATTGCTGAAGGGATTGGTGAACTGCACAATAATGGTGTTATCCACCGTGATATCAAGAGTCAAAATATTATAATTGATGACTCACATAATGTAAAAATTATTGACCTTGGTATTAGCTTAACTCCAGAATCTCAACGTCTTACTAAAGTTAATGCTGTAGTGTGCAGCCCATACTATGCAGCACCTGAATATACGATTAAAGGTGCCCCAATAACTAAAGCTGTTGATATTTATGCCTTAGGGGTAGTTCTTTTTGAAATGCTAACAGGTCAATATCCATATGAAGGTGCTCGGGATCAAGATACAATTATGATGCACTATAAAAACACTTTCCCTTCACCAAAAGAATTTGTTGACATTCCACAAGCTATGTGTAACGTAGTAATTAAGGCCACTGCTAAAAGACCAGAAGATCGTTATCAAAGTGTGTACGAATTTCAAAAAGACCTCAAGACTTGTTTAAGTCCAGAACGTCGTTTTGAAGCACCATTAAGCCCAAAAACCTTAAAGAAAAAACGCAAGGTAGCAGATATTATTAATTCAAATGCTTTCTTAATAACTGCTTTATGTTTTATTGCGATATTAATTATTGCAGTAACAGTCACCTTAGTAGTATTGGAGTATATTTAATGCAATATAAAGTTACTAAAATAGTTTCAGGCATCTATACCGTGTCAAATGGTACTGAAACGCTACAAATACCAGCTGCTGGTAAGCTTAGATATCTTGAACAATCCCCAGTTGTTGGTGATGATGTAATTGTAACAAATGGTGTTATTACTGAAATATTGCCTCAAAAGAATAGTTTTATTCGTCCAAAAGTAGCTAATATTGATCAAATGATTGTGTTTATGTCAATAGAGCAGCCTAAATTTCAACCATTCCTAGTAGATAAGTACTTTGCTATTATAGAAAGCAAAAATATTGTGCCAGTATTATTTATTACCAAAACTGACTTAAACCCAGAATATGCAGCTGAAATTGCTTCTCTGTATCGAAATATGCAATATCGTGTTGAACTAATAGATAATAGTAATCCAGATAATTATTTACCACATTTAGAAAACTTATTTGATGGCAAATATTCAGTCTTTATGGGGCAAAGTGGTGTAGGTAAAACCACTACTTTAAATGCTCTGGGTGAACATAATTTTTTAACACAAGAAATTTCTAAGGCTTTAGGGAGAGGAAAGCATACTACTAGAGTTGTATCTATTATCAACTTTAAAGATGGTTATTTAATTGATACTCCAGGGTTTTCTTCATTAACCTTAGACATGGATAAAGAAGAGTTAGCTAAAAGCTTTAAAGTATTCCGTGAGCTAAGCAATTACTGTAAGTTTCGTAATTGCTTGCACCTCAATGAAAGCTTACAAGATTGTGCAATAAAACAACAAGTTGGCAGCAAACTAATACCTCAAATAAGATATAATAACTATATTAAATTATTAGACGAAATTACAAATGGAAGGAAATAATATATGCAAAAATATGTTACACCAAGTTTATTAAATGTTGAAGCTGATAAAAGACTTCAAATGGCTAATACACTTGTTGAAAATGGAATTAAATGAATCCACTATGATGTAATGGATGGTAAATTTGTTCCAAACACAGCTATTCAAATTGAAGAAATAGCAAATATTGCTCACAATGGAAAACCACACATTAAGGATGCTCACTTAATGGTTGTTAATCCATATGATTATGTAGAGGAAGTAAAAGATATAGTAGATATCATTACATTCCACTATGAAGCTATTGAAGATGATTTAGAACGTTTTGAAGAATTCTTAGCTAATAACCACCATGATTTAAAAATTGGATTAGCTATTAAACCAGCTACACCTGTAGCAGCTTTAAAACCATTTTTAGATCGCTTAGCATTAGTTTTAGTTATGTCAGTTGAACCTGGAGCAGGTGGGCAAAAATTCATGCCAGCAGCTTTAGATAAAATCGCTGAATTAAAGCATTTAAGAGACGATAATAGTTATGACTACCTAATTCAAGTTGATGGCGGAATCAACGCTGTAACAGGCCCAGAAAGCTTTATGGCAGGTGCTGATGCTTGTGTAGCTGGGACTTATATTGTTGTTGAACCAACAAAAGAACGTATTGCAACAGTTTTAGGTAAATTTGCAAAATAAGGCTTCGGCCTTTTTTCTTTTAATCGCAATTAATTTAAAAATAAATTAAAAACTCTATGCCTTAAAAATAGACATAGAGTTTTTGCGTTGCACTGTACATAAGAATACGAAACTAATGATGGTTGATTTTATTGTTTCGATGGAAGTGTTCTGCTAGTTGTTTTAATAACTTACGTTGTTTTGCTGCTGTAATACCAGAAGTTGATGGTAATGTTTCTGACTCAATTACTCATATATGATACATTATACGTGCATATTTTATATTACAGAAGATAACTAGAGCTAATGAAGTAAAGAATAAGAACAATCCAATAATAAATAGTACATAGTAAACACCTAAATATGTATATTCATTTGTTGAGTTATTAAAGAAATATTCATCAAACTTAATTGTTCCTGTTGCAGATACTGCTGCAGGGAAAGTTAAAGAAGTTCAGGTCATTGAATATTTCTTTAAAATTAAGGATTTAACTAAGATAGCATAATATAATGCAACTGATACAGCTCCAAAGCAAAATAAGATAATTGATATCACTTGGAAAAATAATTGATCATTAAGCACTGTTTGTTCAAGTCCGTATTGTGCATTTCTATGTGGGTTAAATGAAACTAGAAAACCTACTGCAAGCATATTTGCTGGAGAAGCAAAAATTGCCATTGAAGGAATATTTTCTTCCTTGCTATGTGGTTTAAATAAGAATTTGTAGAAGACAAAAGGATACATAATTATAAAGATAATGAATCCTACAAATCAAATACCTTGTCAATAATATAATGGTAATACATCGCCTAAGTTGTCTGCGTAAGCTGCAGAAATAGCTAGCCCAACAAGAGGGACGAATCATGAAGCATAAGCTTCACCTTTGAAGGTCTCTTTTTTAAATAAAACAATTTTTAAAAAGAATCCTAAATAAATAAATTGACATGTGACAGCTAGAAATACTACTATGCTAGGTGCAATTAAGAGTTTAAATTTAAGAGATGGGTTGTTGGTAACAAAAGTTGATACTATTCAACCACAAGAATTTCCAAGCAAGCAGAAGCAAAGAAATAGAACACCAATCATTCCAGCTACATGAGGCAGTTTAATTTCTTCTCAAATAACTTTTGGTTGTAAACTATATCTAATGATTGTTAATGATATATAGAAAATACAAATACTCATGCATAAAATTTGCAATGCTAATCCAAATCAATTAATTGCTGGATTATCTTTAATATAACTTAATAGGAATGTACCTGTGGTTGCAATTCCCATTGTACCTAAGGCTACTCCATTGACTCCAAGGGGTGTTTTAACTAATTTATCTCTTAATTTTTTCATATTGCAATTTTAGAACTTTTTTAATTCCGTATCACAAAAAAACTATTTTTTTTACTCTTAAAAATTAGGCATAAAAAATAGCACGTATTGTGCTATTAAAATATTATTTAACAATTTCTTGGAAGTCTTTTTCAAGTTTTTCTGCTAATTCTGGGTTAATGTCACTTAAGATTAATGACATTCTTAATGATGAAATTACAAATTCATGTGCAGCTTCTTGTGAGAATCCAAATGTAACGAATTTCTTAGTAAATTCATTAATTTGTTCTGCTGTAGCATTAACATGGTATTTTTCAACTAATGATCTGTAAGCTTCAGCTTTCGAAACTTGGTCAAGAGCTTGTTTCTTGAATTCTTCTTCTAAGTCTTTTTCTGTTGATTTGATTAAGTTTAAGTATTCTTGTTTCTTGATTCCGTATTGTTTTAATGAATTTTCGAATTCTTTTTTGCTGTTTTCTACATGAGCAACAACTAATGATTCATGGATAACTGGTTTAGCTTTTTCAATAATTTGTTTTACAACTTCTTCATAGAAGTTTACATTTGCTTCAACAAATTTTCTAACTCTTAAGTTTCCTTTTAAAACATTTTCTAATGATTTTAAATCAGTTACATTAGGGTCTTGGAACATTTTAACATTTTCATCTGTTAATTTAAATAATTTTAATCTCTTAACAGAGTTAATTGTTACTTGGAATACTGCTTCTTTGTTTTGGTATTCTTTTACAAAGTAATCGTTAGGGAATTTAACAGTTACATCACCTTTGTATCCAATTTTCTTATCAACAAGTTGATCTTCAAATCCAGGAATAAATGTGTTTGATCCTAATTTTAAATCGTATCCTTTAGCTTCTCCACCTTCAAATGGTTCATTATCGATAAATCCTTTAAAATCAATATTAACTGTATCACCTAATTTAGTTGTAGCATCTGCATCTTCAACAGCTTCTTCAACTGACATGTTTTCTTCAAGTTCTTTGATAGTTTCTTCAACATCTTTTTTAGCAATCTTAATTGCTGCATATTTAACTTTTAAGTCTTTCATGTCTACATCAAAGTTTGGTTGAAGTACAAATTTATATTCTAATACTAAACCATCTTTGTTTAAATCATATGATAATAAAGGTTGTGAATAACTTTTAATGTTGTTTTTGATTGTATATTCAATAACTTCACCAAAGTGTTGACCATTAAAGTGTTTAACTGTTTCACCAAGTACAACTTGAGGGTCTAAATGAGCTCTTAATTTTTCTTCAGGAGCTTTACCTGGTCTATATCCTTTAACTTTTACACTTTTCATTAATTTGTTTGAAACTTCATCTAGTTTCTTTTGAAATTCTGAAGCATCAACAGTAAGTGTAACAACTACTTGTGCTTTATCTTTTTCTTCTATGTGTTTAATCATTATTTCTCCTATTAATGTACTTTAAATATTAATATCTATATTTTACATTGTTTTTAGTTTTTTTAGAATTGTTTAGGTTTAAAAAAATCTAATATATCTTGCTCAGATTTGCCTTCAAATAAGATGCTGATAATGTTTTGTAAGAATGGTATATTAGCAATTTGATACTCAGCAATCAGTTTTTGCAACGTCTTTGCTGTATCATACCCTTCAATAGTAAGTTGTTGTTCTGCCAGAGCTTTATTAACTCCAACTTCAGCTATTTTAGCACCGAATGAAAAGTTACGGCTCGAAGGTGATGAACATGTTAAAAAGATATCACCAAATGACGAGAAATTATAACCTATTGTATTTTCTCCATGTGGGTACATAGCTTTATAAACATTAAATATTTCTCCTGTTCCCATAGTTAGTAATCCTGCATGAGAATTTTGTCCTGGGTATAAAACAGAAGTTATTCCAAGGCCAATAGCTAAGACATTTTTTAATGCAGAAAATAGTTCTGCCCCTTTAATTTCGCTAAATGGTTTTACATAAAAATGTGAATTATTGAAATATTGAGCTATCTTTGTATTGAATTCTAAATTTACACCAACAATATTTACCATAGTTAGCTTGCCAGCAAAAACCTCAGCAGCAAACGAAGGTCCCATTATTGATGAGAAGTTAGCGATATTGCCTCCATAATTTTCTTTAATATATTGTGAGAAGAATTGTTTTGTATTTGGCTCTAGGCCTTTTGATAAATTAATTAAATTAATCTTTCTGTTTCCTAGAATTGTAGATACCTTTGTTAATAAAGAACCCACCGCAACAGAAGGCACAGCAAGAATGGCTGTATCTATTTGATCTAAGAAGAAGTCTAGATTATCTGTTGCTGAAATTAACTCAGGATTGCTGAATTTTACTTCACCAAAATATTTTGAGTTAAGCCCATTATTAATATCTGCAATTTCAGCTTCTGAAATCCCATACATTACAACTTTATTCCCGTTTTCTACCAGTATGTTTGCAAGTGCAGAACCGAATGCTCCAGTTCCTAAAACACCGAATTTTAATTTGTTTTCTTTCATATGTGTAATAATTTTACTTTATTATCGAAAAAAGAGTATAAAAAAATGGCAGGAGTAGCAGGATTCGAACCCACAACACACGGGGTTGAAGCCCGTTGTTCTACCGTTGAACTATACTCCTAGCGCATTAGAATTATACTATAAAAATTAATTAGAAAAAATAGAAATTATATCCTTTACAGTTTCAACATTTCTTAATTGTTCATCAGAAATCTCGATACCAAATTTAGCTTCTGCTTCAAATAAAAGTTCAGCTAAATCTAAAGAATCAATTCCTATTTCCTTTATATTATCGTCTTCTGAAATGTTCTTTTTCTTTGATAGCTTTTTTAATTCTAATAAAATGATTTCTTTTTTATTGTCCATATTTATATTATAGCTAATCAATAAGAATCTCAAAAGATTTTTCATCCATTGATGTTTTGTTTTTTGCGATATATAAGAAGTCTATAATAGCATGTTTTTGTGATAGTAATTTATAATCGAAATAAAGCTTACCATCATTTTTTCTTAGCCTTCTTACCACATCTTTAACAATTTCTTGGATAACAGTCTCGTCCATAAATTTGTTGTTTTTTTGATCTGTTTTTAAAAACTTCTCAAAAAATCTTGGTTCTATGTTGGGTATAAAATTTTCCTTTTTATATTGAGAAAAGTATCTTTTATCCTTGTACAAAGAACTGTCTAGTGATTCAATATCATCTTTTCTGGTTTTATTAATTTTTCAGGAATAAATATAATAACTACTTGTACCAATCAAACTAGCTACACCAATTAAAACAGCAACCAAAAGAAATGGCTTAATTCAGGAGCTTACGTTTTTTGTTTTCTTCAATTAGTAGATAATCCTGTATTTTAAATTCATCACTTAGCACATTTATATAGTCTGCTTCTAAATTAATAAGATATTTATATTTAATTTCTTTTTGTGGTTCTATTTCAATTATCTTCAATTTCTTGTTAAATTGTTCATCATGTTCATTAGTTCCAACGACATTAAACTTTTTTATTGCTTGTATTTTTCCGTAGGCATAGTCGATATCATATATTGCATCAATTGTCCCGTCATACTTATATGGTATTTTAATTGCATACGATCCTTGAGATAGATTGCTTTTTGTTATTGTTTGTTCCACTTCATTCGTGTATAGCAGCTCACCTAAGTGAGCATTATATGCTATACCCGTTTTGTAATATATATCATTATTTAACATGATATTGTTTTTGTATTCATTTTGTGTTGAAAGCTTGATTTTTTCACTATTAAACTGGCTTAATAATATTGAGTCAAATGTTATTGGGATATACTCATTAAAATTTAACTCGCCAGGAAATCGTAGTAGCTTTTTATCATTATATTCGTAGCCTGAAATAATATTGCTGTGATATCCTTTATTATCTAATTGTTCAAAATTTAGAATAATATTGTGATAATACAATTCTTTCCAATATTTCTTATTACTTTCAAAATTTATATTATATGAGTATGGAACCTTTAATTTTGCTGTGTTTGAATAAGGGTTAATTACAATTTTCTCGTTCTTATCTTTTTCTAGAATTAACTGATATTCTTTTAATAAGGTTCTTTTATCACTAAAAGCTTTTTCGGTTCAAAACTGGATAACTATATTATCGATATCACTGAATTTTTGATTTAACGTGGAATATGGAACACGTTTGATCTGTTTTTTAAATGTACCATTATACGTGCTAAATTCCACGAATAGTTTTTTATTTATGTAGACCGAGGCATGAACATCAAGACTATGCTTAATGATACTGTCCCTAATCAACTTTACTACATTATGAGGGATTATACTCTCTGTGATTAATGTATTAATATCAGTACTATTAATTAAATCTTTACGTCACTCGTATAGGCTATCTTCAAATCCAAATGTTATATCAGCCAAGCCATTTGACGCAATTCGATCTATTGTTACTGCAAATCTTGCATTAAAACCACTTATAGCTTGATCAGAAACTAACGTATTAACTTTAATCCGTCTTTCATTCACTATATAGGTGTCGTTTTGATTAATGTAATCTATATTAATCATAATCTAATTGCAAGAGAAATTTTCCAAACTCTAATATAGCACTATGTTTCTTTTTGTAAAACGTAGTTTTTGAGAAATGTTCGAGATATCAATGCTTATTGTCTTTCGTCTCAGGATCAATATATGTTTTATGTATGATTCATGAGTTTTCAGCACTCATCATTGCCAAGATATAACTAAAAATGCTGTTGGTTCTTTTTAGCCCTTGTTCCATTTCATCAATGGTTTCTTTAATTTGTTCGTCTTTTGTAGTCATATATTGAATTCATAGCAATGCTAATCTTTGCTTATTTTTTGACTCTGTTTCTTTATGAGCTGTAATAATATATTTAATTATATTTTCTATTGCATCATAAAGGCTTTTTAAATTAAGACCATTTGAGTCATAAATATTCTTTAGAGCATCAATATTACCCGTTTTAGCATATTCTTTTATATCTTGAGCTTCTTTATCTAGCGCAGCATTAAGATTCTTAATAACTTCTTTATAGCCACGAGCTAAAGTCGCTTTATGGGTCTTTTCTTTTTTGTCCATAATTCTCCTTTCTCACTTAATACATTAATTTTTTTATTTTTTGCATGTTTTTTTTCTAAAATTTTTTTATTTAGGCAATTTTTGATGATTTTTGGTAAAAAATGAGCAGTTTTTGGCCCTAAATACAAATTTGATCAAAAAAAAGTAGCAAAAATGCTACTTTCATTAATATGCTTTAGCAAAAACTACATAACGATTTGTCTCATTATTGCATTCCGGGTTAATACATTTAACATTTTTATTTGGTTTGTTAAGTGACATTGGAATACATCTTGCTGTTGCACCTGTTTCATCTTTAATTTTTTGTTCTACTTCGCCACCACAGCAAAATGGAGCCACAACAAATTTGTGATTTGCAATCTCAAATTTAAAGTCATCATAATTGTAAACATATACTCTATTATGAATAAGTCTTTGTTCAGCTTGTTCATATAAGTTGTCGTGAATATCTGTTAGTAACTTATTAATATGTTTCTTAACATCAGCGATTTTAACTTGAACTTTTTCAAGAGTATCTCTACGAACTATAGTAACACAATCATTTTCAACATCTTTAGGTCCAATTTCGATTCTAACAGGAACTCCTTGAATTTCTGAGTTAGAAGCTTTGAATCCAGGATTCTTATCTGAACTATCTAATCTAACACGATATTTTCTTGATAGGTTTTTATATAGTTCTTGTGCAACTTGTGATACTTTTGGTTCTTTATTTGCAAATAGTTCTAATATATCTACTTGCACTGGTGCAACAAAAGGTGGAATAATGATACCACGGTTGTCACCATGTGTCATGATAAGTGCACCAATTAATCTTGTAGTTACACCCCATGATGTTTGATATGCATAATCAAATTCATTATCTTCGTTTTTAAATGTAATTTCAAATGGTTTTGAAAAGTTTTGAGCTAAATAGTGACTAGTTCCAGCTTGTAATGCTTGTCCGTCTTTCATCATAGCTTCAATTGTTCATGTAGTACATGCTCCAGCAAATTTTTCATTAGGAGTTTTCTTCCCAATAATTGTTGGTATAGCTAAATATTTCTTTAAGAATTTAGCATATAGTTTAATCATATCCTTTGTTAATGCGCGTGCTTCTTTAGGATCAGCATGAACTGTGTGACCTTCTTGTCATAGGAATTCACGAGATCTTAAAAAAGGTCTAGTTGTTTTTTCTCATCTAACAACATTTACTCATTGGTTGTATATAATTGGAAGGTCCTTATATGAATTAATAGAATTCTTATATAAATGAGCAAATAATACTTCGGAAGTAGGACGCACAAAAAGTTTTTCATCTAACTTTTTATCACCCACCATAGTAACAGTAACTAGCTCAGGATTAAATCCTTCTATGTGTTCTTTTTCTTTATTAAATAATGATTCCGGAATTAAAAGAGGTAGGTTTACATTTTGCACACCTTTTTCTTTAAAAGCTTCATTTAATCCAGCTTGGATTAGTTCTCAAATACCATAAGCATTTGGTAATAAAATCATTGTTCCCTTTGCAGGACCATACATCATTAATTTTCCGTTTTGGACAACATCTGTATATCATTGTGAGAAATCTTGTTCTAATGGAGTAATTTTTTCTAATTTTCTATCTATTTTCATAATCAGGTATATTATAAAACAAAAACCCTTATTTTTGTTTTAAAATTGCATAAAAAAACACCTTTTTTCAAGGTGATATGGCTGCCCCAGTTAGATTCGAACTAACGCATCGCGGAACCAAAACCCGCTGCCTTACCGCTTGGCTATGGGGCAATTAATGGTGGGGGGAGAGGGATTCGAACCCCCGAATCCTAAGAAAGTGGGTTACAGCCACCCGCATTTGGCCGCTTTGCTATCCCCCCATTTGAATTGCTATATTATTATATAGCAACTTTTTAAAAAATATAGAATTTTTTTATTTTTTTATTTTGTACCAAAGATGCGATCTCCAGCATCCCCAAGCCCTGGTCTAATATAATTGTTTTCATCCAAGTAATCATCTTGTGCAGCTAAAAAGATATCAACATTTGGATGCATTGATTGAATTTTCTTAATTCCTTTTTCAACCCCTACTAGACAAACTAGTGTAATGTCTTTAAAACCTTGTGACTCTAGCTTGCTAATTGCATCTGAAGCTGATGTTCCAGTAGCTAGCATAGGATCAACAACTATCATTTTGCTATCTAGGCTTACATTTGGAATCTTATAAAAGTATTCAGTTACTTGTTCAGTACCTTCATTACGGTACATTCCAATGTGTCCAACTCTGGCTTGAGGGATTAAATTAACAATCCCGTCAACCATTCCAAGTCCAGCTCTTAAAATCGGAATAATAACTATTTCTTTATCATAAGCATAACCAATATATTCACTTTTAAGTGCAGTGGTAATTTTTATATTTTTAGGTTGATAATTGCGCATGATTTCATACACCATCAATGATGCAATCTCATTTAAATTGCTTCTAAATTCGCTATGTGTAGTGCTTTCTTGGCGCATTTTTGTAAGTTTGATATTAATCAAAGGGTGATTAATTACTGTGATCATATTACCTCGTTAATTTCTTTTTATTATACACAATCTTAAGCGTTATTTTAAAATAAAAAAACCAAGCTTGCGCTTGGCTTGAAATGATTATTATAATTCGTTGATTGTTCCACCAACTTTAGCGAATGCTTCTTTAGCAGAAGCAGAAGCTTTGTGAACATAGATTGTTAATTTCTTTGTTAATTCACCGTTACCTAAAAGTTTAACAGGCATTTGTCTTTTGATTAAGTTTGTATCAAATAATGTTTCTAATGTGATTGTATCACCATCATTGAATTTTGCTTCTAAGTCAGATAAGTTGATAATTTGATATTCAATGTGGTTAACGTTTGTAAATCCACGTTTACCAATTCTACGGAATCAAGGAGTTTGTCCCCCTTCGAATCCTAGTCTGTGACCCTTACGTTTGTTTTGTCCTGATTGTCCTTTACCAGCTTGTTTACCTTTACCAGCTGCGTGACCTCTACCTTTACGGTGTTTGTCAGGTCTTGAACCTTCAGAAAATTTTAAATTATTTAATTTTATAGCCATATCTTATTGAAAATCCTTTACTTGTTTATCTCTGATTTCTGCAATTTCTTCAACTGTTCTTAAGTTTTGTAATGCTTTTACTGTTGCTTTAACTACGTTAGATTTTGAACGTGACCCGTATGTTTTTGTTACGATGTCTGTGTAACCAGCTAGTTCTACAACTGCACGAACTGTACCTGAAGCGATAAGTCCTTTTCCTTTAGGAGCTGGTTTTAATAATACACGTGAAGCTAAGAATTTAGCATCGATTTCATGTGGTAATGTTCCGTTTACAACTGGAACTGATACAAGGTTGTTTTGAGCATCTTTGATAGCTTTTCTAATAGCATCTGGAACTTCGTTAGCCTTACCGTGTCCAAATCCCACTAGACCTTTTTTGTTTCCTACAACAACGAATGCTGAGAAACTGAATCTTCTTCCACCTTTAACAACTTTTGTAACACGAGCGATGTCAACAACTTTTTCACTAAATTCTGATTCAAATCTTTGTGCACGTGGTTTTCTAGCTGCGCCAGCGTTACGACGTGGACGTTGTTGTTCTGCTTCGTTAGCTTTTCTTGGAGCTCTAGGAGCTCTTTTAGCTACAACTTCTTGTGTACCTGCAACTTCTGTTGCTTTAACTTCTTTATTGTTTTCCATAATTAGAATTTAACTCCTTGTTCTCTAACTGCGTCTGCAAAAGCTTTTACTCTACCGTGGTATAAGTATCCACCACGATCAAATACAACTTCTTTGATACCTAATTTAACCATTTCTTGACCCATTCTTTTACCTAATTCAGCTGCTGATGCAATGTTACCTGCATAAACACCTTTTTGAAGTGTTGTAGCTGATAATAATGTAACACCTTTAGTGTCATCAATAACTTGAGCGTAAAAGTTTTGGTGTGATTTAAACACATTTAAACGTGGTCTTAAAGCTGTACCACTAATGTGTTGACGTAAACGAACATGTTTAACTTTTCTAGCTGCGTTTCTTGATTTTGCTTTCATAATTGTAACCTAACAACCTCTAAATTATTTAGAAGCTGTTTTCCCTTCTTTACGTCTAATTTTTTCGCCTTTGTATGAAATACCTTTACCTGAGTAAACATTAGGTTTTCTAATAGCTCTAACTACAGCAGCAAATTGTCCAACGATTTCTTTATCGTTTCCGAATACAGAAATTTCTGTTGGTTTAGCAACTGTAACTTTTAATTCAGCTGGTATCTTTTTAGATACTGGGTGTGAATATCCAGCATTAACAACGATTTCATTTCCTCTAAGTTCAGCTTTGTACCCAACCCCTTTAATTTCAAGATCGATTTGGAATCCTTCTGTAACTCCTTTGATCATGTTTGAAATTAATGAGTTTGTTGTACCGTGTAATTGTTTGGTGTGTTTTTCTTCGTTTGCACGAACTGTTGTAACTTGGTTGTTTTCTACATTGATTGTGATTAAAGGACTGAATTCTCTAACAAGAGATCCGTGTTTTCCAGAAACAGTAACTTTGTTTCCTTCAACAGTAATAGTTGTTCCAGCAGGAACGTTGATAACACGATTTCCAACACGAGACATACTAATTACCTATTATCAAATGTAAGCGATAACTTCACCACCTACATTTTCCTTTCTAGCTTCTTTTCCTGTCATAAGTCCTTTTGATGTAGAAATAATAACTGTACCAAATCCTGAAATAACACTTGGAATTTCTTCAGCTTTAACATAAACTCTAAGACCTGGTTTTGAAACTCTCTTAAAGTCAACGATAGCTGATTTATTTTTCTTGTATTTTAATGTAACAACAATGTTTTTATCTACGCCTTCACCTTCGATTGCGTATGATGCAATGTACCCTTCATCTAAAATAAGCTTAACGATAGCTTCTTTTTGTTTTGAATAAGGAATTGTAACTGTTTTATGTTTTCTAATGTTAGCGTTCTTAATACGAACAACTAAATCTGCAATTGGATCTGTAATAAACATAATTATCAACTCGCTTTCTTCATACCTGGAATCTTACCTTCGTGAGCAAGATTTCTAAAACAGATACGACATACTTTATATTTTCTTAATACTGAGTGTGGACGTCCACATAATTCACAACGTGTGTATGCACGTGATGAGAATTTTGGTTGACGTTTTGCTTTCTCGATTAATGCTTTTCTAGCCATTATTTAGCTCCTTTTTTGTCAAATGGTACACCGATTGATTCAAGTAATGTTCTTGCTTCTGCATCAGTTTTTGCGTTTGTTACAATAATAACGTCTAGTCCTTTGATTCTACGAATTTTGTCAAATTCGATTTCTGGGAAGATGATTTCTTCCTTAATTCCAAGGTTGTAGTTTCCTCTTCCGTCAAATGCTTTAGGATTTGCACCACGGAAGTCACGAATACGAGGCATTGCCACGTTAATTAATTTGTCTAAGAAATCTCACATTCTGTCTCTACGAAGTGTAACTTTTCCACCCATAGGCATTCCTTCACGTAATTTTCATGAAGCGTTTGATTTTTTAGCTGTTGTTTGATATGGTTTTTGTGATGAAATTAATGTTAATTCATTTAAAACTTCTTCGATTGCTTTTGAATTATTAATTTCTTTTCCAGCAGTCATGTTTAATACAACTTTTTCGATTCTAGGAACTTCCATTGATGATTTGTAATTGTATTTTTCTTTTAAAGCAGGAACTGCTTTTTCTAAATAAACATTTTTAAGCATATTAGATTTCCTTTCCTGTCTTTCTTGCTACTCTTACTTTGTTTCCTTTAGCATCAATTTTGTATCCTAATTTTGATGATTGGTGTGGTTTGTCTTTTGTTGCTTTTTTCACTAATAATTGCACGTTTGAAACATGAATTGGAGCTTCTTTTTCTGTAATTGAACCATCTTGGTTTTGTTGTGAAGGTTTGTTGTGTTTCTTGATAAAGTTTAATCCTTTAACAATAACTCTGTTTTCGTTGTGTAATACTTTTTCAATTGTTCCTGTTTGACCTTTTTCTTTACCGGCAATAACGATTACTTCGTCATTTTTTCTAAGTTTAATTTTGTTCATAATTTGTTTTCCTTAAATCCTATAATACTTCTGGTGCAAGTGAAACAATTTTAGGGAATTTTTCACGTAATTCACGAGCAACTGGTCCGAATACACGTGTTCCACGTGGTGTTAAATCTTCCTTAAGTAATACTACAGCGTTGTCGTCAAAACGAATGTATGAACCGTTGTCACGGTGTACTCCGTATGATGATCTAACAACAACTGCTTTAACAACTTGACCTTCTTTTACCATTCCGTTAGGAATAGCTTTTTTAACTGAACATACAATAATATCACCGATGTTTGCTACTTTCTTTCTTGACCCACCTAAGATACGGATAACTCCGATTTCTTTAGCACCTGAGTTATCAGCAACGTTTGCTCTTGATAATTCTTGTAACATTAGTTTTGTCCTTCTGTAGCTGCTTGTTTAACTTCAACTAGTCTGAAGTGTTTTGTTCTTGAAAGTGGTCTAGTTTCCATGATTAAAACGATATCACCTAGTTGAGCAACTTGATTTTCATCGTGTACTGCAAATCTCTTTGTAGATTTGAAACGTTTTGAATATAATGGGTGTGTTTTGTATGTGTCAACTGCAACAATAATTGTTTTAGCTGATTTACCAGCAGAAACAACTGTACCAACAAGTGTTTTTCTTGTGTTTCTTTCCATAATTATTTAGCTCCTTTTTTTTCGTTTAAAGCTGTAAGAGCTTTAGCAATGTCTTTTCTAATAAGTGCAATTTTGTGTGTTTCTTTTAAATCACCTGTAACATTTCTGTATCTTAAAGTAAATAATTCTGCTTTAAGTTGAGCTACAAGAGTTTGTAATTCTTCAACTGATTTTTCTTTTAATTCGTTGTAAAGCATTATTTATCTCCTTCTTCTTTTTTAACGATTCTTCATTTAACAGGTAATTTGTGTCCAGCTAGACGTAAAGCATCACGTGCAATATCTTCTGGAACTCCACCAACTTCAAACATCATTGTGTCTACTTTAACTGCTGTATATCATAATTCTGGTGTACCTTTACCTGAACCCATACGAACTCCGATAGGTTTAGATGTTTTGGCAAAGTGTGGGAATATACGGATAATAACTTGTCCTTCACGACCCATTCTACGTGTAGCAGCAATACGAGCTGACTCGATTTGACGAGCTGTTACTCATGCTGATGTTGTAGCTTGTAATCCGAATTCACCAAATGCTACTGTGTTTCCTTTTGTAGCTCTACGTTTGTCGTGTTTAACAACAAATGGTTTTCTGTATTTTGTTCTTTTTGGTTGAAGCATTATTTATTTTCCCCTTCCAAAATTTCACCTAATGATACTCACACTTTAACACCGATAGCACCGTATGTTGTTCTAGCTGTTGCTGTAGCGTAGTCAACATTTTGTCTTAATGTATGTAATTTCATTTCACCTTCAGAATATCCTTCTGTACGAGCCATATCAACACCGTTAAGACGTCCACTAACTGATGTCTTAATTCCTTTTGCTCCAGCACGCATTGCATTTCTAATAGCAATTTTTTGTGCTGAACGGAAACTTTCACGGTTTTCTAATTTTGTAGCAATCATTTCTGCAAGTAATCTTGCGTTTAAATCAGGGTTTTTAAGTTCAACAACTTGAATGTTTACATTTAAGTTCTTGTTCTTTAAGTTCTTTTGTAATTGAACTGTTAATTCTTGAACATTTTTACCTTCTGTTCCAAGAATTGCTGCTGGTTTTGCTGTGTGAAGTACAACTGTAACTTTATTATCTCTGTTACGTTTAACTTCTACTTGACCAATTTGGTATTGACGTACTAATTTATCGAAAAATTTGTAGATCTTAGCGTCTTCAACTAAATATGTTCCAAAGTTATCTTTGTCTGCAAATCATGTTGAGTTGTGTGCTTTTGTAACACCATAACGGAATCCATTTGGATTAACTTTTTGTCCCATATTAATTTCTCTCCTCTAATACTATTGATAAATTAGATGTACGTTTTAAGATTGAGTAAGCACGTCCTTGACTTCTTGGTTGGAATCTCTTAAGAGTAGGACCTTCATTTACATAAACTTCTTTTACATATAATTTAGTTGCATCCATACCGTGGTTGTGTGTAGCGTTTGCAACTGCTGATTCTAATAACTTGATAAAAATAGGAGCTGATTTTTTGTTAACGTTGTGTAGAAGTCCTAATGCATCTGTAACATCTTTTCCTCTGAAGAGGTTTGCTACTAATTTTGCTTTAGAAACGCTAACTCTTTGTAATTTAACGTGTGCTTTTGCTTGTTGTGCCATTATTTCTTCTTACCTTTATCTGCACCATGACCTGAGAATGTTCTTGTTGGTGCGAATTCTCCTAATTTGTGTCCTACCATGTCATCTGTTACGTAAACTTCTAAGAATTGTTTTCCGTTGTGTACTGCGAATGTTAATCCTACGAAGCTTGGGAAGATTGTAGAACGTCTTGATCAAGTTTTAATTGGTTTTTTTGGTGCATTTCCTTCAACGATTGCATCTACTTTTTTAAGTAAGTGTTCGTCAGCAAATGGACCTTTTTTAAGACTACGTGCCATTATTTAGAATCCTTTCTTCTTCTTAAAATAAGTTTATTTGAAGATTTCTTAGTTTTTCTTGTCTTAACTCCAAGAGCTTTTTTACCTCAAGGTGTAAGTGGAGCTTTACGTCCAACTGGTTGCTTACCTTCCCCTCCACCATGTGGGTGGTCTACAGGGTTCATAACTGATCCACGTACTGTTGGTCTAATACCTTTGTGTCTGTTGATTCCAGCTTTACCAACATTAACAAGTAAGTGTTCTTCGTTTCCTACAACACCAATTGTTGCACGACAACGTGATAAAATACGACGTGTTTCACCTGATTTTAATCTTAACACTACGTATTTACCATCTTCGTCTTTACCTAAGATTTGTGCAGAAGTTCCAGCTGAACGAGCTATAACTCCTCCACCTCCAGGTTGCATTTCGATGTTGTGTACGAATGTACCTTCAGGAATGTTTGCAAGTGGTAATGAGTTACCTACCATGATGTCAGCTTCTGTTCCTGAAACTACGATTTGTCCTAATTTAATACCCTTAGGAGCAAGGATGTATCTTTTTTCACCATCTGCATATGCTAATAAACAAATGTTTGCTGATCTGTTTGGATCGTATTCAATTGTTTTAACGATTGCAGGGATGTTATCTTTGTTACGTTTAAAGTCTACAATTCTGTAGTATCTTTTAACACGCCCTCCGTGATGTCTAACAGTAATCTTACCTTGGTTGTTACGTCCAGCGTTGTTTCTTAAATTCACTAAAAGTGATTTTTCTGGAGCGTGACCTGATAAGTTTGCTCTGTAATCAAGAGAAGACATGTTTCTACGACCATTTGTCGTTGGCTTATAATGTTTAATCGCCATTGTGTCTTTTCTCCTTTTGCTTAAAAATAGTTGGGGGTCTGTCTTTTAAGCAAGCTTTTTTACCCCATTAAATTAAATTGTTTTCCGAAAGTTCATCGGAGTATTATTATTCTCCACCAACTTTACGTTTTGTAGTAGCTTTTTTAGCAACTGTTTTTGTTGCTTTTGTAGCTGTTGATTTTTTAGCAGCTAATTTAGCAGCAGCTTTCTTTTCAACGTCAGCGCTTTTAGCAGCTTTGTCAGCTTTTGCAGCTTCTTTTGCTTTAGTTTCTTCAGCAACTAATGTTGCTTCTTCTTCATCAGCTGGTAAGTAGTTCATATCTGAACCAGCTTTTAAAGTAACCATAGCTTTCTTGTAACGGTTTGTAAATCCGTGGAAACGTCCAACATTTTTAGGTTGTTTTTCAACTTTGATTGTTCTAACTGATTCAACTTTTACATTGAAGATTGTTTCGATAGCTTCAGCGATTTGGTGTTTGTTAGCTTTGTAATCTACTTTGAAAGTGTAAACACCGTTAGCTCTTTGAATATCTGATTTTTCTGTAAGAACTGGTGCAATGATAACTCTTGTTAATTCCATTATTTAACTTTCCCTTCTAATAGTTTTAAGCTTTCATTTGAAATAACCATAACGTCTGCTCCGATTAATCTTTCAACTGTTAATGAGTTAGCTTTTGATAAAACAACGTTTGAGATGTTTCTTGCTGATTTGTAAACTGCTTCACTTTCAGTAACGATTAATACGTTTCTTAAGTTGCTTAAGTTTAATTCAGCTAATTTAGCAGCCATAGCTTTTGTTGATACTGCTTCTAAAGCAAGATCGTCAACTAATACTGCGTTGTCTTGAGCTAATAATGTTAATGCTGAAACGAATGCAGCAAGTTTAACTTTCTTATTAACTTTTAATGAGTAGTTTCTGTTGGCTGTAGGACCAAATGCTCTACCACCACCAACTCAGATAGGTGTACGTGTTGAACTTGTTCTTGCACGTCCTGTACCTTTTTGTCTTCATGGTTTTTTACCTGAACCAGAAACTTCTGCACGTGATTTAACTTTGTGTGTTCCTTGTCTTCTTGAAGCTCTTTCTGAAAGAATAGAGTCGAAAATTGCTTGTTCATAAATTTTTTCGCTTGCAAATAATTTAGCAGGTAATTCAGCTTTGAATGCAGCTTTAGTAACGTTTTTGTCTTTAGCAACTGTTACTTTAGCTGATTTAGGAGCAGTAGCTTTTTTAGCTGTTGTTGCTTTTGTTGATTTTTTAACTGTTTCAGCCATAACTATTTATCTCCTTTTTCTTCAGCTTCTTGAATTAATGCTGATAATTCAGTTGAGTTCATTCCAACTGTAACTTCAATGTTGAATTTCTTAGCTTTTTCGATTAATTCGTTCATTAACATAACTTCTTCAATGTCAACAAGTTTGATTCCTTCACGGTTTGGAAGACCTTTAACAGCTTCCTTAACTACTACGAAAGATTTTTTAGGTCCTGGAATTGAACCTTTAATTAAAATTAAATTGTTTTTCACATCAACTTTAACGATTTCAAGGTTTTGAACTGTTGTTTTAACATTTCCAAGTTGCCCTGGCATTGTCATACCTTTAAACACTCTGTTACCTGCGATGTCCCCAAGTGATCCAGTTTGTCTAACAGGTTGAGATCCTCCACCTCCACCGTGAGATTTTGGTCCAATGTGTTGATTGTGTCTTTTAATTGTTCCGGCGAATCCTTTTCCTTTTGATGTTCCTGTAACATCTACTAATTCACCTGATGCGAATATGTCAGCTTTGATTTCACTTCCAAGTTCATAACCTGACATATCACGAACTTCTTTAACGAAGCGCTTAGGTGTTGTATCAGCTTTTTTAAAGTGACCTAATTCAGGTTTGTTAACACGACTTGCTTTTTTATCAAATACAGCAAGTTGAGTAGCAACGTAACCATTTTTGTCAGCTGTTAAAACTTTTGACACAACATTTGGTTGTACTTCTATTACAGTAACTGGAACGCTTTTTCCAGATTCTGTAAAAATTTGAGTCATACCAACTTTACGTCCTAAGATTCCTTTCATTTGTTCTCCTTAATTTGGGTATTAAATTTATTTTACTCTAACTTGAATATCCACACCAGCTGGTAATTCAAGTCTGTTTAATTTATCTTGTGTTTCAGCAGAAGGATTGGTAATTACAACTAATCTTTGGTGTGTTCTGCTTTCAAATTGTTCACGTGATTTTTTGTTAATGTGAACAGATCTTAAGATAGTAACTTCATCTCTTTTTGTAGGTAAAGGAATTGGTCCACTAACTTTTTCAGCACCAGCTGATTTTGCTACTGTAAAAATTTTCTTAGCAGCTTGATCAACTAATGAGTGGTCAAACCCTTTAACTTTGATATTTAGTTTACTCATGTGTTGTCTCCTTTTGTTCTTTTGAACAATAGCTCCTTTTAAAAAACCTAACTTGTCCTCGACAACTGAATCTTGGCAAGCTAGCAACCTTTAAAAATCACAGCTATAGTTGCTTTTGTATTATATTGAAAAAATAAAAAAACAGAAGGGTTTTTTCTGCTTATTTTTTTAACAACTGCTCTTGGTGTATCACAAGGGCTATTATGAGATTTTTTTGCTAATTCAATTGCTCAAAATTTGCATTGGCATGTACTCGTAACCACGTTCTAAAATCTCGTCTCCTTGAAGTAATAACATAGTTGGTACCTTAAGTATTTTTCATTTATTATCGTGTTCTCTAAATAATTTAGCTTCTTCAGCATCAATATTAATGAAAGTAATTTTGTTATTATGCTCATATTCATTTGCTACTGATTCAACAATTGGTTTCATCATCTTACAATCACCACATCAAGTGGTTGTGAAATTTAGGAATAAAAGATGGTCAGCGGGGTTAGATTCAATAACAGCTTGCGCATCTTTTCAAGACATTTGTTTAAACATATTTTCTCCTTTATAAATAAAAACACATTTATCTGTATTATTTTACAGTATAAATGTGTTTTTTGAATTATTAAATTGTAGTTAATGTTAAAGCTACCATCGGGTCTTTATCTTTGAGTTTAAAGATCTTTTTACGAATAGTTTTTCTTAATTTTTCATTAACTTCTCTCATTGAGGTAAATGATTTAGTCTTAAATACTTCAACAATTAAATCTGTAATTAATGCATTAGTTTCTTCAATTTCACTTTGGTCAATTACACCAATATAGCTGATATGTAATTGTCCAACAATTTTCTTAGTTTTAGGTGAGTAAAGCCCATTAATAACTATGACCCCTTCTCTTCCTAAAGCTTCTCTTTCAGCAATAACTTCTGAAGAAATATCACCTACTCCAAAACCATCAATAATGGTGTTTCCAACTTCTTTAATCTTACCATTGTGGCTAAATAACTTATCACCTTGGAAGTGCGCTATTTTCCCGTTTAGTAGCACAACTGGATCGATGCTTTGTTTCTTGCTTAGTTCATCACAAATGAATTCACTAGCCCCTACTAAATAACGATATAAACCTTGAGTTGGAATAAAGTAACTTGGTTTAAGGTGTTTTACTAAGTTTAATAAATCTTCTTTAGTTGGACGTAAATAGAAGTAATCATTATCCAATATTTCATAAATATTAGGTGTGATTTTGGCAACTAAGTCCATCATTTCAGCATACTTAGATTCAAGTCCATTTACTGGAGGTGCCATAAGAATCATAGTATCATCAGCATTAAGTTTTAAATAAACGTCTTTTTCTGAAGCAATTCTTTCAAAACGATTATATAAACGTTCAGTAGCTGCTGTAACTAAAATAACAGCATTATCATATTTTGCAATTGATTTATAATCAACTACTTCAGGTAGCTTAACATTATCGCTAAATTTAGAAATTAAATATAGTAAGTCAGCATATGTTTTTCCATAAGGAATGATTGGACGATTGTGTTTGATAGCTAGATCTATTACTTGTTGAATTGAAACCATTTCTTCGCCATAAGCACCTACAATAATTCGTTTATCTTTAGCAGTATTTTCAAAGGCAGCAGTAAGCTTAGGATTTGATTTATATTTATCAATTGCCCGAGCAGTAACATTACTACGTCCTGCATCAGTTACTAAAGCAATAACTGGCTTGTGGCTAAAATAGTTAGCTAGCGATTTAAAGTTAGTTCTGCCATAGATACCTAAATCACCTTCTACATAGTTAAACATAAAGATGTAATCACCAGCAGCTGTAGAAAAGTTAAATCCAGTGTTTCCTGGCATTGAGCCAGTTAAATTAAATGGAATAACATCTACTGATCCAATTTTAGTTTTACCTCTTAAAGTATTGATTTTAAAGCTTTTTTGATCAATTCCGTATTTTGAAATTCTTTCAAGCACCATAACTTTATTAAAGGCTGAAGTATAAATTTGCAAGTTAGGAATTTTCATTAATAATCAAGGTAAAGCTGAGAATGATTCATTCTTAATATCAGTAATAAAGATACCTTTAATTTTGTCCTTGTTTTTAATTAAATAACTAAAGTCAGGAATTAAAGTATCTACACCATTGTTTGCATCAATTGGTACCTTTACACCCGCATTAATTACATAAATATCATTATTATGTTCAAAAATATAGCAGTTCTTACCATTTTCGTCTTGCCCACCTAGAGCAAAAATATTAACATTATCCATTATTTTCTCCTGTTGTATTATTTTGTGATTGTATGAAAATTAATAATTATTTATTAACTAGCTTAATTATAACATTAAAGCAAAAAAATATCCGCCACAATTAGCGAATATTTAAATAGTTAATTATTTAACAACGTGTTCTGTAATAACATCGTTTTCAACAACTAAGAATTGGTCACCTTTTTGAATTCCGTATGGTTCAAGAGCTGTAACAGCATTTTCGTGATCTTTCTTAATTAATGGGAATAAAGCTTCAGAATCAACAGATGTTCAAACACTTGAGTATGATCCAAAAGCGTTTACTAATAATGGGTTGTTAACTACACCAATGATTGTTGAATTTGGTCTAAATTTAGCAACTTCTTTTAATAATGTTCCAGTTCTAGATAATGTAACAACAAATTTGTATTTTCCATCTTTTGTTTTTTCAGCAATTTTGTAAGCGATTTGTGAACGTTTGTTTGATTGGTCTGAGTTTGCTCAAACTTTTTCAAGTTGCACATCGTAGTAGTTTCTTGCATAGAATTCTTTTTCTGCTCTTCTTGAGATAGCAGCCATTGTTTTAACAGCTTCAAGTGGGAATAATCCGTTTGCACTTTCTCCTGAAAGCATTGTTGAGTCAGCACCTAATTCAACTGCATAGTAAACGTCTGTTACTTCTGCACGTGTTGGGTGAGGTGAGTTTTCCATTGAGTCTAACATTTGTGTTGCAACGATAACTGGTTTACCAGCTTCACGACATTTTCTGATCATCATTTTTTCATAGTAAGGAACGTCGTAGTAAGGGATTTCAAGTCCTAAGTCTCCACGAGCAACCATGATACCATCTGATGCTTCAATAATTTCATCGATGTTTACACATCCTAAGTGAGATTCAATTTTTGAGAAAATTTGAATGTGGCTTCCACCATTTTCGTCAAGTAATTTTCTTAATTCTTTAACATTACGTGCTGAGTTAACAAATGAAGCAGCAACGTAGTTAATTCCATTTTCAATTCCGAATTTAACGTCGTTAATGTCTTTTTCAGCTAAGAATGGTAATGAGAAGTCAACACCTGGTAAGTTAACACGTTTGTTTGTCTTTAATTTGTGTGTGTTTTCAGCTTTAACTTTAACGTATCCTTTACCTACTTCTGTAACAACTGTTGATAATTTACCATCATCGATTAAAACTTGGTTTCCAACAGCTAAATCTTGTGCCATATCGTAAGCAACTGTGATTTCTGTAGCTGTTCCTTCTAAAGTTTGGTATTTATCACTTGTTGTGTGAATTAAAACTTCAGAACCTGATTGTACTACTTGAGCACCATCTTTCATTTTTCCAATACGAATTTCTGGTCCTTTTGTATCTAACATTAATGAAACAGGGATTTTAAGTTCTTGTGAAACTCTTTTTCCTAATTTGAATTTGTTTAATTGTTCTTCGTGTGAACCGTGGCTAAAGTTAGCTCTAATTGTTGTAACACCATTTTCCACAAGTGAAAGTAACATGTCGTAGTTATCACTTGATGGACCGATAGTAGCTACTAATTTAGTTCTTTTATCAGTAATTTTCATAATACTCCTATAAGTAATTTTTATATATGTATTTTATCACTAATAACAACAATTTTAAAAATTTATTTCTTACCTATTTTTAGGACTTAAAGTTTTTAAAAAATGCATTTTGGCGCCTTTATATCAATGCACAAGGCATAGAAAAAACCTTGTTAATTTGAAAATTAACAAGGAATGTTATTAGGCAGTAACTTTTTCTTCTGCTTTAAAAATATTATTAAAGGTTTGCATACCTTGGGCATCATTTTGTGGGTAAAAACTTCCCACTTTACTTAGGTCACTTTTACTTGCTGCAAGTACTTGGTAACCATAAGTATAATGAATTTGGACAGTATCATTTTGGAATTCTAAAGTAACTTTATTTCAATCAATTGCTGTTACAGAAGCTAAGTTAAAGTCAAAATATTTCTTAAATCAAGTTTCACGATCCAGACTAGCTTGGCTAGATTTTGCTATATCTGCTAGCATTTGATCATAACTTGCTTTAAATTTAGCTACCGAATCAAAGTCATGTGTAATATCAGATTCTTTAGCAGAAATTGAAATAGTATTATTTAATTGATATGGATTAAATTCAGGGAACTTTTTAAATCCTGAAAGTGTATATACTTTAGTTGCACTATCTTGTAATGAAGCATCTTGTGCTTTCATAGCGCTTGTAACTGGATAAGTTACTTCAAGATATAAAACACCCTCAAAATCGTTAGCATATGACTTAAATTTAATTAATGAATAATCATCTTTATTAAAAATTGCTGCTAATGGTTTAGATTTATCATATAGATAAAATTCTACCCTTGGTTTTTTACCATCATTATCAACTACTGCTTTTTGAGTTAATAATTCAACGATTTTTAATTCTTTGCTTCAAGCATCACTATCTCACTTTTCTCTTGTTACTTGCAGTGGGTTACTTGCGTATTGTGATGCTAAGACGTCTTGGTTTAAACTAGAGGTTTTTTGCAATTGATACTTATCTAATTCTTGTACTAGAGTTAATTTCTTTTGTTGCTGTGCAATTGAAATAGATGTTCCAATTATTCCACCAAGTGCAAAGGCTCCAATTATTCCGTAGGCTATAAATAGCTTATTACTTTTCTTCATAATTTTCTCCTGATAAGGTATCGTTAATATCATTAATTAAGTCATTAATTCCAATTTTAGTTTCGCTTGAGACAATAAAATATTGAAATGGCCCATATAGCTGTCTAGCAGCTTGAATATCCTTTAATAATTGATGTTTTTCCTTTTGTTTTAATTTATCTGCTTTAGTATAAACAATTTTAAAAGGCACACCAACACGAGTTAAAAACTCAATTGGTTCAACATCAGTTTTAGTAATCCCATGTCTTGCATCAATTAATAAATATAAGCATTTTAGATTGCTACGATTAATAATGTATTCATCAATCATTTTGTTCATTTCAACTAAGATGGAATTTGATACTTTAGCATATCCATAACCAGGTAGATCAACAAAGACTGCTCCATATTCATTTTGAAAGAAGTTTAAAAGTTGCGTTCTTCCTGGTGTTTTAGACACTTTAGCTAGTTTCTTATTTGAAACAATCGTGTTAATTAATGAGCTTTTGCCCACATTTGAACGCCCTCAAAAAGCAATCTCATTATAGGGATGCTCGTATCAATTTTCTTTTTTAGTAGCTGATTTTACGAATTTAAACATTGAATTTTTCCTTATGTCTGATTAATCTAGATTGATATTTAATATCTTGGCAATCTGGGACTATTAATATAGTTTCTAGCTCGGGATTTAATTCTTTATTCCCGCAAGCTAATTCTAATTCATATCCATAGTCGCTATTGTTTCTGGCACTACGAATTAGTCATTGCACGCCTAGTTCTTTAGCTAGGTGTGCAGTTAATTTAGTGGTATTTTGTAGCACAATTACCCTAGGCTCGTTTTGATACAAGTCTGTTATAATTTGATAATTTTTGCTAACTTGTAAGCAATTATCCTTATCAGGGTTTCATGTTACTACAAGATAAAGTAAGTCAAACAATTGTAAAGCTTTAGTCACAATTGCTTGGTGTCCTGGATGGAACGGATCAAATGATCCAGCATACAAGGCAGTTTTATTATTTAGCATAGATTTCTAATGCATTACGTGCAATAACTAATTCTTCATTAGTACGGATAACGAAAACTTTAACTTCACTATCTGGTGCAGAAATTAATGCATATTCATCAAATGGTGCAGTATTTGCTGCATTATCTAGCTTAATGTTTTTGAAAAATAGCTTATCAATTACCATTTGTCTAATTAATGCTACGTTTTCACCAATTCCAGCAGTAAATACTATAGCATCTGGATTTCCACCAATTTTGTTAGCATATAGAGCTGTATAGTCAGCAATTTTTTGTGCATATAATTCTAAAGCAAAGGCTGCATCTTCATTTCCATTACGAGCAGCTGCTGTAATATCACGCATATCACTTGAAACTGTTGATACTCCATATAGACCACTTTGTTTGTTTAGTACATTAGTAAATTCTTCAATTCCCATACCTGTTTGTTTGCATACGAATTCATGGATTGAAGGGTCAATATCACCACTTCTTGTTCCCATCATGATTCCAGCTAGTGGTGTTAATCCCATTGAGGTATCAAATGATTTTGAATCTTTGATAGCACATAAACTACCACCATTTCCTAAGTGTAAGTTAACAAATGTTACAGTTTCTTTACCTAGAATTTGAGCTAGTTTTTCTGAGATGTATTGGTGTGAAATTCCATGAGCACCATAACGTTTGATTTTGTATTGTTCAGTTAATTTTTTAGGGATTGCGTATGTTGCATTAACTTTATCAATTGTTGTGTGGAATGCAGTATCAAAGTCAGCAGATAATTTAGCATGTGGGAAAACTTTTCTAAATCCTAAAATAGCTTGAACTGCTCCTGGGTTATGTAAAGGTGCATACATTGAACATTCATCAATTAAAGCAATTTCTTTGTCAGTTACTTTAGTTGTGCGATCAAAATATGTTCCACCTTGCACAATTCTAAATCCGATGTTAGAGATTTCATCAGGGTTAGAAATTAAGTTAATTTCTTGCATTAATTTATATAACTCATTAACTGCTTCTTCGTGTGTAGGCATAGCTACAACTCTTTCATATTTTTCACCATTGTATTTTAAAACGATGTTCCCTTCTGGTAAGGTAATTCTTTCAGCAATACCGCTAGCAATTAGTTCTAAAGTTTCTTTATCAAATAAACTTAATTTAATTGAACTACTTCCAGCATTAATAACTAAAACTTTTTGATTCATTTCTTTCTCCTTTATTACTTTTAATAAGCACTTGCTTATTTCAAATTTACAAGCTTATTTTTTAAAATAGCTATTAATTAATAGCTAAATTATACCAATTATTCAATTTTTTAACATAGGATAAAGCTATAAAAAAGTACTTATCTCATTATCCGATAAGTACCTAATTGCGTGTAATTAAAATTGTAAAATTAAACTAATTCAATAATTGCCATACGTGTTGAATCACCTTGACGACGAGGTAATTTAATAATTCTTGTGTATCCACCATTTCTTTCAGCGTATTTTGGTGCAATATCTTCGAATAAGTATTTTAATACTTCTTTTCCATCTTTTGTTTGGATTGGACGTAAATAAGCAGCAACAGCACGTCTGTTAGCTAATGTTGGGTTTTTAGCCTTTTGAATCATTCTTTCAGCGTGTCTTCTTACTTCTTTTGCTCTTGTTAAAGTTGTTACGATTCTACCGTTAACGTATAATTCGCTCACTAATGAACGCATTACACCATTTCTTCATTTTGTATCACGTGAATAAATTTGAGTTGGATTTGCCATATTACTCATCTCCTTCTTTTAATTCGTAACCATATTCTTTTAATTTGTCTATGATTTCTTGAATTGACTTTTTACCTAAGTTCTTTGTTTGTTCAAGTTGATTCAATGTAAGTTCTCTAATTTGAGATAATTTAGTTCTCTTAATTCTCTTAAGAGCATTTGCTGAACGAACAGAAAGTCCCATTTGAGCAATATCTAAATCATCTTCTTCTTTTTCTTCAACCTTTGGTGCTTCTTCTTCAAAAATGTCAAGTTTCATATCTTCTACTGATCCAATTACTTGGAATAATCCCATTAAGATTTCAGCAGCTGATTTAATAGCATCTTTAGCTTTTACAGTTCCATCTGTGTGGATTGTAAAGTCTAGTTTTTCTTCTAGTTTTGGTGATGATGAGTTTAATTCAGAAACTGAATATGCAACTTTTGTAATTGGTGAGAAGTTTGAATCAATAGCAATAAAGTTAGCCTTTTTAATGTCTGTTAAAGCTGCTAATTCTGCTTCTCTTCTTGATACATAAGCTTTGTTTTCATCAAATGACATATATCCACGTCCAGGACGTAAATATAATTCTAGATTTAATGCATTTTCACTTGAAACTGTTGCTAGATACACATTGTGATCTAGAACTTGCACACTTGGATTATTAACAACTTTTAATGATCTAGCTGTCACAGGTCCAATTGCGTTTGAAGATAAAGTTACCTTGATAATTTCATTATCTGAAACTTCATTGGCATCATATGTGAATCTAACTTTTCTTAGGTTCATAAATAAACTTGGTACATCTTCGACTACATCTTTAATAGTTTGGAATTCATGTGTAACACCTTCGATTCTAACACAGAATGGTGCTAGTGCTGTAACACTTGAAAGAAGTGTACGTCTAAGTGCAACTCCTAAAGTGTTAGCATATCCTCTTTCTAAACCTTGTAAAGAAAATGTAGTTTCATATTCACTAGTTTCTCTAATTTGTGGTTTTTCTAAATAATTTGGTTTTTTAAATTTTTCCATTGTTTGTACCTTCCTTTATGTTTACGAATTATTTCTTCATACGTTCACGTTTTAAAATACGTTTTGGAGGTCTTGTTCCGTTGTGTGGAACTGGTGTAACGTCCTTGATTTCTGTAACTGTAATTCCGCTAACTTCGATTTGTTTTCTTGCAGCGTCTTTACCAGCTCCAAGTCCTTTTAATTCAACTTTAACTGTTTTGATTCCGTGTTCTTTAGCAGCTTCTGCAGCAGCTTGTGCAGCTAATCCAGCAGCATATGGAGTCTTTTTCTTTGTACCTTTGTATCCAATTGCTCCAGCTGATGATCAAGCAATAACATTACCATTTTCATCTGCAAATGTAACAATTGTATTTTGGTTTGTTGAGTGGATGTGTGCAACACCACTTGTAATGTTCTTTTTCTTTGTCTTACGTGCCATGATTATTTACCTTTCTTTCCAGCAACTGTTTTTCTAGGTCCTTTACGTGTACGAGCATTTTTCTTAGTACTTTGTCCACGTACAGGTAATCCTTTACGGTGTCTCATTCCACGGTAACATTTAATTTCCATTAAACGTTTAATGTTTAAGCTTACTTCTCTACGTAAGTCACCTTCAGTTGTATATTCTTTAGCAATTTCACGGATTCTTGATAATTCTTCTTCTGATAAATCTTTTACACGAGCATCTTCGCTGATGTTTGCTTTAGCACAGATTTCTTTTGCTAATGAGTTTCCAATTCCATAAATGTATGTTAATGAAATAACAACACGTTTATTGTTAGGAATTTCAACGTTTAAAATTCTAGCCATTTAATTTCCCTTCTTATCCTTGTCTTTGTTTGTGTTTTGGTTGTTCACAAATAACACGGATAATTCCTTTACGTTTGATAATTTTACAGTCTTTACACATTTTTTTAACACTTGCTCTAACTTTCATTAGTTCTCCTTTATTTGTGTCTGTATGTAATACGTCCTTGAGTTAAATCATAAGGACTTACTTCTACATCTACTGCATCTCCAGGTAAGATTCTAATGTGATTTACTCTCATTTTACCTGAGATATGCGCTTTAATTACTACGCCATTTTCTAATTCCACAGAATAATCATCTGTTGAATATGCTTCTTTAACAATGCCTGTTAGTTTAATTGCGTCTTTAGCCAATTAAATTCCTTTCGTCAGAATGACACCTTTGCCATTCTTTATTAGTACTGTGTGTTCATAATGTGAATTATTACTTCCATCAGCACTAATTACAGTTCATCCATCCTTAAGAGTTTTAATCTTAGGATATTGCGTAATCATTGGTTCAATACAGATGACCATACCATCTTTTAGCAATGGTCCTGTACCTTTTACACCATCATTTGGAACATAAGGATCTTCATGTAACTTACGTCCAATTCCGTGGCCACAGAATTCAGCTGGTGTATAAAATCCATTTTCTTTAATGCATTTACCGATAGCATAAGAGATGTCTCCGACTCTTGCGCCTTTTTTGATGGCTTTAAATCCAGCATAAAATGATTCTTTTGCTATATCAATTAATTTTTGATCAGCTGCTGAGATTTGACCAACTCCTTTAGTAAATGCGCTATCGCTATTATATCCTTCTCAAATGCAACCTAAGTCAACACTAACTAAGTCACCTTCTTTAAGAATATAATCGCTTGGTATACCATGTATCAATTGTTCGTTTACAGATATACATGCTGTAGCAGGAAAGCCATATAAACCTTTAAATGCAGGTTTAGCTCCCCGTTTTATTATTTCTTTAAAAGCCAATTGATCAATATCTTTTAAAGAAACACCTGGTCTTACAAAGTCCCAAATAACTTGTTTGACTTCTGCCAAGATTTTGCAAGATTTAGAAATTTTTTCGATTTCTGCTGGATTTTTAATAGTTATCATAGTAAAAATCCTTTCTACTTTATTCTAAAGTTTTTATATTTTATCATTTTTTTCAATTAATTTAAGAACTTTATCTGCCACTAAATCAGGGGTTTGCGAAGCATCTATTACATTTAATTCGTTTAAATTAGCATAATAATCTAATAATGGTTTAGTTTGTTCTTCGTATAAATCTAATCTATGTGCGATTCTTTCTTCTGTGTCATCTTGTCTTTGAATTAATTCTCCACCACATAAGTCACATGTACGATTGTCTTTTGAAGGCTTGTATTTTACATGGTAACTTTCAGCACATTTTGAACAAGTTCTTCTTCCACTTAAACGATCTAAAATAATTGCTTTGTCAACTTTTAGTTCGACAACCACAAATTTAAAGTCAGTTAATGTTTTTAAAAATTCTGCTTGAGCTATTGTTCGAGGGAAACCATCAAGAATAAAATATTTATTTTCTTTCTTTAATTTTTCTAGTGCATTCTTAACGATTGCATTAGTAATTTCATCAGGCACATATCCACCTGTTGTAACAATATTTTTTACTTTTAATCCTAATTCTGTTTGTTCTTCAATTTCTTTTCTAAATATATTTCCTGTAGAAACATGGATTAAATTGCTTTTACTTGCAATTAATGAGGCTACAGTTCCTTTTCCAGCTCCAGGCTGCCCCATAAAAATAATGTTAGTTTTTAAATTGTTTATCATAATAGTCCTTCGACGCTGTTAGCTTCATAGTTTTCAATATTTTTCATTGATTCTCTCTTAGCTTTAGCTAATCTATATGTCTTTCTGCGAGCTTGCAATTGGCTCACTGTTTCAAGTGATACACTAACTAAAATCATTAATCCTGTACCACCAAATGAAATTACGCTTGGTAAAATTCCTGCCATAATTTCAACAAATTGCATTCCACCTAATATTAGTAAATAAATAGATGAGAAAACACTTAATCTAAACACAATAGCAATTAAATAATCTTGTGTTTCTTCTCCAGGTCTAACTCCTGGAATAAAGGTTGAGTTTTTAGCAAAGTCTTCAGCAATTTTATCAACTTTAGATTGTTGAATTCCCATTACTAAAGAGAATGCAAAAATAATAACTAATAAGAGTGTAAATCCAATAGGTTGTGTAAATTGTAAGTTTTGGTTAATTCATTGCTTAGAAGCATTGGTATCTGGAAGTATATTAGCAATCATAGTAGGGAATGATAATACCATCATAGCGAAAATAATAGGCATAATTCCACCTGGGTTTAATTTAATAGGTAAATTACCCATATCTTTTTTGCTCTTTGATCTACCAGCTCCAATTTGTTGAATAGGTATATGTCTTTCAGCTGTATAGACAATTGCAATAATCATAATGATTACTAAATACACTAGGATGTATGTTGTAAAGTTTACAATTCCTACTAATGAACTAGAAAGTTTTGAAGGTTCTAATCCAATGTAGTGAATAAATGCTTCTTTAAATTGAAATGGAAGTCTGGCAGCAATCCCTGTAAAGATAATTAAGCTTGTTCCATTTCCAACACCTTTATTTGTAATTTGCTCAGAAATAAAAAGAGCAAATAATGAAGTAGCAGTAAGAATAACTGGAAGTATAAAATAAGCCATTGTAGCTTCAGATATTCCTGTACCCGCTAGATCAAATCCAATAAATGAATTTCTTCCTCCAGCTGTTAAAGTCTTAAGCAAGAAGACAGCTTGAGGGTATGAAATAATAAGAGTAAGAAATCTTGTGATTACATTTATCTTTCTTCTTCCTTGAGGTCCACTTTGACTTAATTTATGAATTGGTGGGAAGATTTTAGATTGAAGAATCATCATTATCAATGAGGCATTGATGAATGGACTGATTCCTAAGGCAAATAATGAAAATTGTCTTAATCCACCACCACCAATTAAATTAAGGGTGTTTAAAAATGAGTTATTACCTATTTCATCTGCATTAACTAGTCTTACAAATGGAACAGTAATTGTTGTACCCATAATATAAATTATCAAAAGGAATGAGGTAAAAATAACCTTCTTGGTTAGTTCTTTATTGCTTCAGAAATTATTTCATTGGTTCTTTATTTTAAATATTAAAGTGCGCAAAATTTCCCCTTTTTTTGTATTACAGCGTAATTATATCTTATTTTTGAAAATAAAAAAACGCCTTTAGCGTTATTTATATGTTCGTTGAAAACTGAATAGTAATTAAATAATTCATTAAAATGTCTGAATACATTAACTT
>NZ_JBLWAB010000009.1:0-39370 GCF_048284645.1 Mycoplasma haliaeeti
TCGAAAAAATTGACTGTCATGTACATTGTATATATCTAGTTTTCAAAGAACTTTTGTGTTTGTTTACTTAACAAGCGATATTATTATATAACAGATTTTTAAAATGCAAAATAAAAAAATACCTTTTTTGGTATTTTTTTATTATCGTTCGAACGAATGATTTTTTTATTATATCATTCCTTTGTTTTTTAAAGTCTTTAGTGTTTTAGCACTAACTTTAAGAGTCATCTTTTGACCATCAATCATTACTCTTACTTTTTGTAAGTTAGGATTAAATTTTCTCTTTGAAGCATTTAATGCGTGAGAACGTTTGTTTCCTGATTGAGGTCCTTTTCCTGTTAGAACATCTCTTCTTGACATAAATAATCCTTTCTTTAGTTAGCTAATTAAAATCGATTATCGAGATTATTATAGATTAAATTGCATTTATTATAACAAAAAATTCTTTTTTATAAAACTTGTTCGAAAAAATCATCTTCATTTGAGAAATCCACATTATTATCAATTCAGTCTTTTCTGAATTCTGCATTTTCTCCCATTAATACACTAACTCTTCTTTCAGCTAATGAAGCATCTTCAATAGTAGCTTGAATTAAAGTACGAGTCTTAGGATTCATAGTTGTTTCTCATAATTGATCCGCATTCATTTCTCCAAGCCCTTTATATCTTTGTAATTCATAAGGCTCTTTGATTGTTTCTAGAATATCTTTTAGTTGTTCCTCATCTCAAGCGTATTGAATTTTCTTAGAAGTTTTACCGCTCACCTTATATAAAGGGGGAAGAGCGATATAAACATGTCCTTTTTCAATTAATTGTTTCATGAAACGATAGAAGAATGTTAATAGTAAAACTTGAATATGTGCCCCATCAGTGTCAGCATCCGTCATTATAATAATTTTATTATATTGAGCTTTTTCTAAATCGAAGTCTTTTCCAAAGCCAGCTCCAATTGTGTTAATAATTGTACTAATTTCAATATTCTTTAGCACTTCACTAATCTTTTTCTTTTCAGAGTTGATTACTTTTCCTCTTAAAGGTAAGATAGCTTGAAATTTCCGATCACGTCCACTTTTAGCACTACCACCAGCTGAGTCTCCCTCAACAAGGAATAATTCTTTTTCCTCAGAATTTTTAGAAGTTGCTGGAGTCAACTTATCACTTAAAATTAATTTTTCACTTGCAATCTTTTTAGTTTTTCGGCTTTCTTCTCTTAGCTTTCTTTCTTCCATTCTAAGTTCAAAGGCTCTTTTAACTTTATCAAGTACATCTTTTGCTAGCGTTTTGTTTTCATTTATTCAGATTTCAAGGTACTTAGAAACAATTTCTTCTACTACATTTTTAGCTTCAGGTGTTCCTAATTTGTCTTTAGTTTGTCCAACAAACTCAAGTAAATTTTCAGGAATCTTAAGCGAAATAATACATGCAAGCCCTTCTCTGATATCATCACCCTCAAATAATTTACCATTTTTAACAATTCCTTCACGAATTGCAAATTCATTAAAGGTTTTAGTAAAGGCTGATTTTAGTCCCATTTCATGTGTTCCACCATCACGGGTTTTAACATTATTAACGAAACTTAAAATGATTTCGTTATATGAATCAGTTCATTGGAAAGCAAAATCTACTTCAATATCTTTTTTGCTATCCTTATATGAGACTGGAGCAGTAATGCTAATTTTTGAATCATTAATAAAGTTCAAGAATGATTCAAGGCCTTTTGAATATTCATATACTTCTTTTTTATTATTTTTGCGATCATCTAAAGTAATCTTTAAATTAGAGATTAAAAATGAACTTTCTTTTAATCTTTCAGAAATCTTATCAAAGCTTAGTTTAGCACGCTTGAAAAATGCATAATCAGGTCAGAAACGAATTGAAGTTCAATTGCTTTTACTTACTCCAATTTCATGTGTATGCACTAATATAGTATCTTGTTGAAATATAGTTTCATAAACTTTTTTATCACGAGCTACTGTAGCAACTAGTTTAGTTGATAAAGCATTAACTACAGAAGAACCAACTCCATGTAATCCTCCAGAAGTTTTATAAGCTCCTGAATTAAACTTACCACCAGCATGTAATTCTGTAAAAATTAATTCTACAGCTGTACGATTTTGGCCCTTCATTTTATCAACCGGTATTCCACGCCCATTATCAATAACTTCCACTGAGTCATCTTCGTGTAAAATAACATCGATATTTGTAGCATATCCTGCTAGTGCCTCATCGATTGCATTATCAACAATTTCTCAAACTAAATGATGTAAACCATGCACATCAGTTCCTCCAATGTACATTCCTGGTCTTTTTCTAACAGCTTCTAGCCCTTTTAATTGCTGAATACTACTTGCATTATATTCTTGTGTTTTACTCATAAAATTAATTATAAAGCTTTTTTGCTTTATTTTTTATATCATTTCTTACTAATTGTGGAACAGTTTTGAATACATTAACCTTAGAATCTAGGTCTTTAGGCGCAACATTGAAATATTTTCCACAAATGCAAATTTAGTTAAAAAAGCAGTAATATTAAGATATATAGATATAAAAACTTAACTAAATTACTTCCTTAAGGAGAAAAATGAAAACTAAAAAAATTTTTCTTAGTACTATACTAAGCTCTACTATTTTAATTCCACTTATAAGCAGCTCTTGTGGTGTTAATGGTGCATCTGTAGCTACTGCAAATAATAAAATTAGCAAAATTAATGGAATTAATATGCAAATTCCTAAAAATGCTTCTGCTCTATATGACTATGAATCTTTAAATAAAGTTCTTGATCACATTATTAATTCAAAAGATGTCTCACCTAGTCTGATAAAAACACTAAATGCATTAATTAAAGATATTAATGTAACTACTAATTCATTAAATACTTTAACTGACTCAGATAAAATTGCTGCTTGGGTAAATGTTAATACTGTTAATAACTTTTTAAGATACTACATGTTATGTAACATTGAAAATGGATTAAATTCATTAGTGCCTCAACATGCATCACTTATCTATAATGACCTAAATAGCATAAAAGCTCACTATAAAAACAATGCTTATGACTTATCAATTGCAAAAATTAGCGTCAGTGACTTAATATCAAAATTTAAAATTAATCCATATTTAAATTTCAAGAATGAGGAATTTAAAACAATTGATAACAACAAGCATGAGATAGATGTAGTTAACCAAAGCATTAGTGATATTAAAAGTTTAAATTGAAACATGCAAACATTAGCTAAATCTCAAGCTAGAACAGTTTCTAATTTATTCACTGCCTACGAGTTAAATTGATTCGACACTTTACCACTAGATTTACTATTTACTAAATATAAAGAAAAACCTCAATATAAACCATATTGAACAGCTGAAAATGAATATTATTCATCTAAATTTGTTTCTCATAATATTCAAACTCCAGCATGATACTATAACATTAAAATAAAAGATAATAATCTTTTAACAGATTTCTTAAAATCAAGTCCAAATTACTTATCTCCACTTACTTATAATGTAAGTGAGAAGCAAAATCTAAACCCTATAGAAAATCTTTCTTATCAAGAAGTCCAAGCAGTGCAACTTTCAAAAGATGCTAATAAAGCTTTTACATCAACTCTTGAAAGATATGAAATTATGAAGAAACATAATCCAGGCCTTAAACTAAAATATTATAAATTTGATATTCCTTTAAATGTTACTGCTAAAAATTCTCTTCCTTCTATAATTGTTTTTCCAGGCAGAGAACATCAAGTATTTATCAACTATGAGCCAAATAAATATCAAGATTTTGCAGTTGATTGACTTAATAACAACAACATGGATTATGCTGATTTTAAAAATAAGTTCCAAAATGTATTTAAGTTACAAGCTACTCGTCTTCTAAATCAAAAATCAGATGCTAAATATGATCAATACTTACATGACTTATCAAGTAATATTGATGCCATTTATAAACCAAATGTAGATTTAAAAACAAATGAAAGTCCTAATAAGCCTACTGTTTTCACATTTGTTATTCCAATTATAGATAATGGAAAAGCTTTAGAAGTTCATGTTAATACTCAAAATACTCTAATATATTCAAGTAACCTATTTAGTATTTCTAAAGCTTATAATGATTTAAAAAATCAACCAGATAATAAAGACTTGTACAAGAAATTTATTACTCATGATGATTTTTCAATACATGATATTGGAGTTAATAAGTATTTCTTAAGTGACTTTAGTAATGATAAGTTACTAACAGCTATTGGAGTTGATAAAACTAAACAACACACTGATTCTGATAACGAAACTATAGTTATTGACAACTAATACATAGCTTTATAATAGGAAACTAATCTAAATTTATATTTAATATATAGCGTTAGAAATAATGCGTTTGTTAGCTTGACTTTTGGTTATTTGTAGGCTAACAAGATTGCAAAAATATTGAAGCGCTCTCACACTAGTAACCTGAGAGCGTTTTATTTATATTTTTTTAGTATTTTTGCAGTAATTAAGAACATTATTTACAAAATACCTATTTACTAGATAAAAAAGTATAAAAAAGGCTGGCTAAAGCCAACCTAAATTATTAAATGAATGATAATTAATCTTCATCTTTATCTTGAATGTTTCTACGTTTGATGATTTCATCAGCGATTGATTTAGGACATTTTTCGTAGTGATCGAATTGCATTTGGTATGTTCCACGACCACTTGTCATAGATCTAAGTTCTGTTGAGTATCCAAACATTTCTGAAAGTGGAACCATAGCTTTAACAATAACAGCTCCATCGTTTCTTTGTTCTTGGTCGTTAACAAGTCCTCTACGACGTGATAAGTCACCAATTACATCCCCCATGTGGTCTGCAGGAACAACTACTGCAACATCCATGATAGGTTCAAGTAATACTGTACCAATTTTGTCTTTAGCTTTTGTAAGTGCTTTAGAAGCAGCAATTTTGTAAGCCATTTCAGAAGAGTCGACATCGTGGTATGATCCATCAAATAATGTAGCTTTGATGTCGATCATTGGGTAACCTGCTAAAATACCAGCAGCCATTTTTTCTTCAAGTCCTTTTTGGATTGATTTAATGTATTCTTTAGGAATTTTACCACCAACGATTTTGTCAACGAATTCGAATCCGCCATCTGGGTTTGGTTCAAATTTAATTCATACGTGTCCGTATTGTCCTTTACCACCAGATTGTTTGATGTGTTTTCCTTCAACTTCAGCTGGAATTGTAATTGTTTCACGGTATGAAACTTGAGGTGCTCCAACTTTAGCTTTAACACCGAATTCACGTTTTAGACGATCAACAATAATGTCAAGGTGTAATTCACCCATACCAGCAATAATTGTTTGTCCTGTTTCTTCGTCTGTGTATGTTCTAAATGTAGGGTCTTCAGCAGCTAATTTTTGAAGTCCTAATGAAAGTTTTTCTGTAGCAGCTTTTGATTCTGGTTCAAGAGCTTGTGAGATAACTGGTTCTGGGAAAACCATTTTTTCTAGAACGATTTTTGGTGATTTTTCATCGATTAAAGTATCACCTGTTGTTGTATATTTAAGTCCAACAGCAGCAGCAATATCTCCTGCACGACATTCATCGATTTCAACACGGTTGTTTGCGTGCATTTGTAAGATACGTCCGATACGTTCTTTTTGTTCTTTAGTTGAGTTGTATACGTAGCTTCCTTTTTCTAGAACTCCACGGTAAACTCTGAAGAATGTTAATGATCCAACATATGGGTCAGTCATAACTTTGAATGCTAAACCAGCGAAGTATCCGTCATCTGTAGCTTCAACGTGAACTGTGTGTTCTCCGTCATAAGCTGGGATAGCTGGAACATCAAGTGGTGATGGTAAGTAGTCAACTACAGCATCAATCATTCTCTTAACACCTTTGTTTTTGAATGATGTACCACATACTACTGGGAAGAATTCTGATGTTAATGTAGCTTTTCTGATAGCTTTTTTGAAGTCTTCAACTGTAACGTCTCCACCTTCTAAAACAGCCATCATCATGTCTTCGTCAAAGTTTGCAACAGCTTCTAATAATTCTTGACGTTTTTCATGAACGATGTCAACTAAGTGAGCTGGAATTTCTGTTGGGAATTCTTCTTCTTGAGCTTCACCGTTGTATTTAATAGCTTCTAAAGTAACTAAGTCAATAATTCCTTCGAAGTCTGATTCTGCACCAATAGGTCATTGGATAGCAACTGCATTTCCACCTAAACGATGTTTAACTGAAGCAACTGAAGCAGCAAAGTCTGCACCAGCTTTATCCATTTTGTTAACGTAAACGATACGTGGAACTTTGTAGTTTGTAGCTTGTCTTCAAACTGTTTCTGTTTGTGGTTCAACACCTGATTGGGCGTCAAGTACAGCTACAGCACCATCTAATACACGAAGTGAACGCTCAACTTCAACTGTGAAGTCAACGTGCCCTGGAGTATCGATAATGTTAATTCTTTTTCCTTTTCAGAAAGCTGTTGTAGCAGCTGATGTAATAGTAATTCCACGTTCTTGTTCTTGAGCCATTCAGTCCATTTGTGAAGCACCATCGTGTGTTTCACCAATTTTGTGAATTTTTCCTGTGTGGAATAAGATTCTTTCTGTAGTTGTTGTTTTACCTGCATCAATGTGGGCCATAATACCGATGTTACGGTAATCTTTTAATTCATATTCTCTAGCCATATATTCCTATAAAACTATCATCTGAAATGAGCGAAAGCACGGTTAGCTTCTGCCATTTTATGTGTGTCTTCACGTTTCTTGATAGCTCCACCTGTTTTGTTTGATGCGTCAATGATTTCGTTAGCTAAACGAACATCCATTGTTTTTTCGTTTCTTAATCTAGAGTATTGCACTAATCATCTAAGTGCTAATGTTTGTTTTCTACGTGGAGAAACTTCTGTAGGAACTTGGTAGTTTGTTCCACCAATTCTTCTTGTTCTAATTTCTAATTGTGGAGTAATGTTTTCCACTGCTTCTAAGAAAACTTCCATTGGTTCTCTATTTGTTTTTTCTTTGATAATGTTAAATGCTGAATATAAAATATCTTGAGCAATTGATTTCTTTCCGTCAAGCATAATTTGGTTAATTAATTTTGTAACGATTACAGAATTAAAAACTGGATCTGCAAGTACTTCACGGATAGGTGCACTTTTCTTTCTTGACATAAATTGTCCTCCTAATTTTTTAATGTGTTTTGTGTTATTAATTCAATAAAATTATGCTTTTATTATTTAGCTTTTTTAGCTCCGTATAAACTACGTCCTTGGTTACGTTTTGCTACACCAGCAGCATCTTGTGTTCCACGAACGATGTGGTATCTAACCCCAGGTAAGTCTTTAACACGACCTCCACGGATTAAAACAACAGAGTGTTCTTGTAAGTTGTGTCCTTCACCAGGGATGTAAGCTGTAACTTCCATTCCGTTTGATAACTTAACACGAGCGTATTTACGTAAAGCTGAGTTAGGTTTTTTAGGTGTCATTGTTGCAACACGAGTACATACACCACGTTTAAATGGTGAAGCCATTTTTTTAGCTTTTTTGATTAATGAGTTGTAGCTTAAGCTTAATGCAGGAGCATTTTGCTTTCTTGTTTTTGAGCTACGACCATTTGTAACTAATTGATTAGTTGTTGGCATTTTTTGCTTCCTTTCGTTTATTTTATGTTTGTAATAAAAATAAGATTAATTCTAATAAAAATTTTAGGCTATCTAAAATAGCAAAACTATTATATAACAACTTAGCCGAGTGTGTCAAACTTTTTTATTTTTTTTATTCCTATTTTTAGGGATACTTTGCTAAAAATTCCTTTTAATTTATCAAAATAAACTAAATTAAATGGCTTTATTTTTCATTTTGCTTCTAAAGGTTTAGAATCATGTATCATTTATTAACTAAGCTAATAAATAGCTATATTATAAGGAGGCTTGATGTCAAAAGCTAAGACCATATTTTGCTACTGGACACCTATATGAATTCAATTTTTAATAGGTTTATTACTATGTATTGATACAACTAGCTTAATTTTGTATTTAACTAAACATCAAATAGCTTTCAAATATCTAACCCTAGTATTTTCTATTTTATTAAGCCTATTTCTAATTTTTTATATTATAAATTGAGCAATTTATCCCAAAACAGCTTTAAGAATTAACGCAACTAATTATGATTGAAATAGAGAGAAGCTTTATTTTGCCCATCCATTTTATAAAGCAACATGTTCTGTTTTATTGTGCCAAAGTTCTTATAAGGAAAATAAAGATTCTAATTTAGGCGAAGCAGAAAGTAAGGCAGAAATATTCAAGCCTACAGATGAAAATGAAATAAAGCGTTACTTTGAATACAAAGATCATATTAACTCTAAAAAAATTCATCATCTCATGCTTTATATGCCTCTAGTTATGGGACTTTTATTAGGAATAATCTTATCTTTTATAACAGTACTGGTTGATACAGTATCTTACTCTTGGCTGCACATTACTAGCCCCATTATAGCTGTTGTATTATTATGTTTTTTATTAATGGTGGTGTTTATAATAAAATATTTTAAAAGCACAATATCTCAATGATTTTTAGAAATAAGTCTAAATAGAATACACGAAACTGACTTAGCTTGAAAAGTTGAATGCTATTTTACCTCCCCATATAGATCTAAAGAATATTTGCAAACAATTGCAAGCAAAGAATTCAAAGAATTTATTTAGCAAGCATGCTAAAAATAAAAAACCCAACTATTATTTCTTATGTAGCTTTAGTCAAATAACGGAAAGGAGTAAGAATGGAAACTAAAAACAAAATTTTTAAACTCTATATAGTACCTATTTGTTTCCCAGCTATATCAGGTTTTTGCCTTAATGTTGCACTATCAATCCTAACTATGTATCAATTTAATAAGAGTAACACTATCCTAAATTGAATCATAGCTTTTGCTGCTATTTCAGGTTTCTTTTTGCTTTTTCATCTCATTAATTGAGCACTTAATCATAAAGAGATTTTAAGAATTGATTCTATAAATTATTCTTATACTAAACAAGATCAAATAATTAAGCATCCTTTTTGGCTTTGCATCTGACAAGTTTTTTCATTTATCTATTCAATTGGAAAATTAGGTGGTCGTCCTACTTTTGACCAAGATCCTGAAACAATTTATAATCTTGATAAATGGAAGTCTATTGATACTTCTCAATTAGAGAACTATTTAAATTATAAGGACCAAGCTAATTGCAAAAAACTTTTTGTTCTGGCTGCTTTTATGCCATTCTTTATTGGCTTTGCTCATGCCTTTTTTGTCACTATGAGTATTTTTTTAGTAGCAAACCATAATATTTATCACTATCCGACTTGGTCTGTTGTCCTCATTTGTATTGTTTGTTTCTTAATGCCCTTCATTTCAGGTATGCTAATTAGATATATGCGTTCAATTATGGCACAAGTATATCTAAATCGCGTTGTAGATATGACTCATGATGAAAAATTAAACTATTTTGTCCTCACTCACTCTGATTCTGGTGCAATCCAAGAATACTTAGATACTATTTCAAGTGACCAATTTCTAATCTACATTTCATCAGGTCACATTAATTATTCATAGTCCCTATAATTTCTAAGCTAACCTCCCTATGAGGTTTTTTCTTTACCTTTATAAAGGCAAAGAAAAAATGGAAGCTAATGTTCCATTCTTTGATTAATATTATTTTTTAGGATCAATATTAGTTTTTAATACTGATAAGAAGGCTTCTTGTGGCACTTCAATTGACCCAAGTTTTTTCATACGTTTTTTACCTTCTTTTTGTTTCTTAAGAAGTTTTTGACGACGAGTTACGTCCCCTCCATATAATTTGGCAGTAACATCTTTACGATAAGCTTTAATTGTTTCTCTAGCAATGATTTTTCCACCAATTGTGGCTTGCACAGGGACTTCGAAGTTTTGTCTAGGAATAGCATCCTTAAGTTTTTGACATAGTTCTCTTGCTGCTTCATAAGCTTTTTCACGGTGTGTAATAATTGAGAAAGCATCCACTTTATCTCCATTTAATAAAATGTCTACTTTAACTAAATCAGATTCACGATATCCGATTCATTCATATTCAAATGAAGCATATCCTTTAGTAGCACTCTTTAATCTATCAAAGAAATCAAAAATCGTTTCAGCTAGAGGTAACTCATAAACAACTTTTGAACGTCTTGAGTCAACTGTTTCCAGTGACTTGTAAATTCCACGTTTATTTTGACATAATTCCATTACATTTCCGATGTATTCATTAGGTACAAAAATACTTGCTTCAACATAAGGCTCTTCAATTTTTTCAATAAAGGTTCGATCTGGGAATAATGTAGGGTTAGAAATCATTTCAACTTCCCCTTTTGTTGTAGTTACTTTATATTCTACAGAAGGAGAGGTCGCAATAATTCCAACCTTGTATTCACGATCTAAACGTTCTTGTAAAATTTCCATGTGTAGCATACCTAAGAATCCAACTCTAAATCCAAATCCTAAGGCTTTTGAGGTTTCTTGTTCTCAAGTAATTGAAGAGTCACTTAAAGAAATTTTTTCAAGTGATTCTTTTAAATCCATGTAATCTCTAGTATCAATTGGATAAAATCCAGTAAAGACTACTGGTTTCATCTTCTTGTATCCAGGTAGAGCTTTATCTGTAGGGTTTTCAGCTAGAGTAATAGTATCCCCAACATGTACTTCTTTAGCATCTCTAATTGCGGCTGAAACTCATCCAACTTCACCAGCTACTAATTCATCTTTCTTAGTTTCATAAGGGTTTCTTACCCCTAAATCAATTACGTGGTAGGCTTGTTCTTCAGCTGGACGAGACATAAAGATAAATCTATCTCCAGTCTTAAGTTTTCCTTCAAAGACACGAATTAGCATAACAACTCCACGGTAAGGATCAAAGTAGCTATCAAAAATTAACGCTTTTAAAGGCTTACTATCATCAGCGTTCTTAGGTGCTGGAATATATTTAACAATAGCATCTAATAATTCAGGCACACCTTGCCCAGTTTTAGCTGAAACTAAAATAGCATTTTCAGTTGAAATTCCAATTACATTTTCAATTTCTTCTTTAACTTCCTCTACATTAGCACTTGGTAAATCAATCTTGTTTATTACAGGTAAGATTTCAAGATCATTTTCAAGTGCTAAGTAAACATTAGCTAATGTTTGTGCTTCAATCCCTTGAGTTGCATCTACTAGCAATAAAGCTCCTTCAGAGGCAGCTAAAGAACGCGATACTTCATAGTTGAAGTCCACGTGCCCTGGAGTATCAATTAAGTGGAAAATATAGTCCTTATATTTAATTTGCACAGCATTAAGTTTAATAGTAATTCCACGTTCTTGTTCTAGATCCATAGAGTCTAAAAATTGAGCCTTTAGATCTCTGTTTGCAACAGTGTGTGTATATTCTAAAATTCTATCTGCAAGTGTGCTTTTTCCGTGGTCAATATGTGCAATTATTGAGAAGTTTCTAATCTTGTCTTTGTTCATGTTATATATTTTATATTTTTTCTGTTAATTTTTTAGTAAATTTCCAAATTGGTGTATAATAATGTCAGTGCTTGAGAAATCAAGAATGAGATATCTATAAGGTATCGCTGCTTGCGTTAAATATACACGCCTTTCGCATAATAATTAACTCGTCACGGCGAGTTTTCTTTTTGCACTTTTTTGCCTACGCGATAGGGAAAAAAGTATAAAAAAGCAAAGCCTAGGCTTTGCGTATAATTATCTTCTTTTCATTGTAGGGAATAATAGAACATCTCTAATTGAATCTTTTTCAGCAAGTAACATAGTTAAACGATCAATTCCAATTCCACATCCACCTGTAGGAGGCATTCCATATTCAAGCGCTTCAACAAAGTCTCAGTCAATATCACTAGCTTCATCATTTCCATTATTCTTTTCTTCAAGTTGTTCTTGGAAACGTTGTAATTGGTCAATTGGATCTGAAAGCTCTGTATACATGTTTGCATATTCTTTAGTATTGATGAATAATTCAGCACGTTCAGTAAATCTAGGATCACTTCCTTTAGCTGTTAGTGGAGATATTTCAATTGGGTGTCCATAAACAAATGTAGGTTGAATTAAAGTTTTTTCAATTAATTCTTCAAATAGTTCATTAATAATGTGACCTAATTGGTGGAATTTTTGTACTTTAATTCCATATTTGTTTGCAACTTCTTTAGCTTGCTCAAAGCTAATTTCTCTAAAGTTTACTCCAGTTGCCTTAGAAACTGCTTCAACCATATCTACTCTAGCAAATGGTTTAGTTAAGTCAATTTCAACACCTTTGTTTACTACAGTTTCTTTACCTAATTTTTGTGCAAGTCTCTTGAATAATTTTTCGGTGTGTTGCATCATACCTTCAAGGTTTGAGTAAGCTTCATAGAATTCAATAGAAGTAAATTCAGGGTTGTGAGTTGTATCAATTCCTTCGTTTCTGAAAATACGTCCAATTTCATAAACTTTATCAACACCACCAACTAGTAACTTTTTAAGAGGAATTTCAGTTGCGATTCTAAGCACGAATTCTTGGTCTAAAGCATTGTGGTGAGTTGTAAATGGTCTAGCTGAAGCTCCAGATAAATAATCGTGTAAGAATGGAGTTTCAACTTCCATGTATCCTTGTTCATCAAAATATCTTCTAATTTCGCTAATAATTTTTGTTCTGGTTCAAAATGTCGCCATTGATTCATCATTTACAATTAGATCTACATATCTGTGACGATATCTTTCTTCAACATCAGCAAGTCCATGGTATTTATCAGGAAGTGGTTTAAGAGATTTTGTAAGTAACTTAATGTTTTGTGCTTTAACTGTAACTTGACCTGTGTGAGTTTTCATTACAAGTCCTTCAACATAAATAATGTCACCAAGGTCGAATGAAGCAACTAATTTAGCTAATTCTTCACTGTGTTCTTTCTTGTTGAAGTAAACTTGCATTTTTCCATGATAGTCTTTTAATAAGATAAAAGGCCCTCTCATAGTTAAAATTCTACCTGTAATAGCTACTGGAATAGCTTGTGTATCTAATTCTTCTTTACTTAATGAGTTGTATTGAGCTTCGATTTGATCTGAATAAGTTAATTCTTTTAATCCATCTGCCTTAGCAAAGGCTTCAATATTATTTTCTTTATAAAAATCTAACTTGTTACGTCTAATTTGTTCTTGTTCAGTATATTTTTCCATAAAATATCTCCTAAAATAAAATAGTATTTAAAGTATACATTAATTTGTTTTATAATTATATTAAATATATAATATTTAAAAGGAGGCGCGCTATGGTTAAAAGCAATCGCAGTTATGTTGTAAACCTACTGCTTTCAATCTTCCTAGGAGTATTAGGAATTGATCGTTTATACGGTGGACGTATTGGATTATTCCTTCTTAAGCTCTTTACCGGTGGTGGATTTGGAGTATGGTGATTAATTGACCTTATCCTAGCTGCAGCAGGAATGCAAAAAGATAACCAAGGCCTTTACATTAAACCTTAGTTACAAAATAGCCCAGGACTTCCTGGGTTTTTATTTTTACCTTTTAGGCCTTGGTGCAAGTTGTAAACAAAAAGCCAGCAAGCTGGCTAGATGTTATTCAGTTCAATTCAATTCTTTTGGATGAACTGTTTTATTATTAGTTTTAATTTTAGAAATTCTACCTTTTTTAACATAGAAAATTCTATCAGCAATTGGTTCAACTAGTGGGTTGTGGGTAACCATAACAATTGTTGTTCCATACTTTTTATTAATATCATATAGGTATGAAAGTACAATTTCAGTAGTAGCTTCATCAAGCGCTCCAGTAGGTTCATCAGCAAAGATAATTTCTGCATTTTTAGCTAGCGCTCTTAAAATTGAAATACGTTGTTGTTGACCCCCTGACATTTGAGAAGGAAATTTATTTTTAATATCAACAATATCGAATTCTTCAAATAATTGGTCAATATCAAGTTTCTTTTCCTTATCAGTTTGTAAGAAAGCTCCTGTTTCTACATTGTCATAACCATTAAGGTTTTGCAATAAGTTGTAGTTTTGGAAGATAAAGCTTACGTGTTTTCTTCTAAATAAAGTAAGTTGGGTATCGCTCATGTAAGGTAAGTTATCATCACAAACAATCACATCGCCACGTGAAGGACGATCAAGCCCCGATATTAGGTTTAGAAGGGTAGATTTACCTCCTCCTGACTTACCAAATATCATAACAAATTCACCTTTTTTAATGCTTAAAGAGATATTTTTAAGCACACGAGTAACACTGTTTCCAGCTAGATAGTATTTAGACACATCACGCACATCTATAATGTTACCATCAAGGTTTTTTAGGTCTTTATGATCATCTTTTGGTCTCTTCTTGCTAGCAGCTTTTCTAAGTTTCTTAGCAATTGATCTATCAACAGTTATTTTATTAGCACCACCATCAGCATCTAATACTTCAAAAACGTTTTTAACAGTAATCTTAACGTCAGAAGTTTTCTTAGTTAAGATTACTTCTTCCATTTGAGTTTCTAAGGTGTTTTCTTGTGTTGTATTGTTTGTTGTAGTAGTTGATTCGTTGTTTTTTTCTTCTGGTTGTAAGTTCATTATTTTCCTTTCAATAAATCAATCGCTTTAATCTTATTAAGTGCGATTCAAGCTAATGAAGCTGTCACGATAAATACAAATAGGATAACTCCAATTGTTAAGAAGGCATTTGCAGCTGTAATTGCAAGTGGGATAGCAATTTTAGCAGCATTCGTTAAGAATGCACTAAAGACTGAAATTAATCCGTATGCAATTGGCAGTGAAATTAGAATTGAAGTTACGATAAATGGTATATAGATGCCAAAGAATATCTTGAGTTTTTCTTTTTCATTGTATCCAAGTACTGCTCAAATAGCAATGTTCTTTTCGTTTTCATTAATTAAGATTGTTGAAATGATAATTAAGATCACAATTGAGACAATGAAGGTTAGGATAGAGATAATTGTAACAACTATTTGTACTGTCTTAGCAATTGTCATTGTATAGTTGACTTCAATGTCCTTAGAATCAATTGAAGCTGCACTAGGTACATAAAGTTTATCTTCAAAAATTCGTGCGAATTTTTGAATGTATTTGGTTGCATCTGCTTTAGCAGCAAGATAACTTTCTTTTAGCGCATTGACATCTTGACTACCACTATAGGTAGGGTTAAAGAATTTAGCAATTTGCACATCGCTATATCCAATATTGCGCATTGCACCATTTACTTTTGAGTTTTCAACTGTTGTAGTTGAACCAAATATTCCATCAAATAATTCACCAATTGATTTGCTTGTTAATCTTTCAGTGTCAAATGAATCAATACTTGCTCAGTAACCACTAATTGAGTATAGTGAAGCAGAGTTTAGAATTTGCATAGGTAGTGGGTTATTTGATAACACCCCATTAAAGGCTGCTCCATTGTTATAAGCTGGGTTATAAGTAATATTATTGATTCCAATAATTTTATCTGCAGCTGCTTTAGGAATTATAAATTCATTATTAATGTATGAAGGGTTAATTCCAGCTACTACAAATTTATAAGTTTTATTTCTAAGTTCTGTCTTATCTTGTCCAATTTCACTATTGATCTTGCTTTGGTAACGATCTACAGTGTTATTAGCTTTAATTTCAATACTTTGTCCAATTCATAATCCATATGATTGAGCTACCACTTCGTTAATAATTAAAGGTATCTTATTGTCATCTGGATTTTGATTGTATTGATCATTAATCTTCTTAAGTAAGTCTTCCCCATTGGTTCCAATGATTTTAACTTCTTTAGAGTCAGGTAAGTAACCATATAATCTAACATTTTGATTATTTGATTTTTCTTTAAGTTCCTTATTCTTAATAGCTACAATGTTAGCATCTACATAAGTATAGATTTCATCATAAATAGGGTTGAAGTATAATCCACCAAATGAAATGAAGAAGTCATTAATTGTTTCAGCTTTAGGGTCCTTAGCAATTGCTTTATCATTATTTTCTGCTATTGTTTTGTAACCTTGTACTAAGAATTCTCTATATGGATCTCTATAGTTTGTTGTATTGATTGCTTTCATATCGTAACCAGTACGTGAGCTATTTAAGGCCATGTAGTAGAATTTTCCATTCATAACGTTATCTTTGTCAGGGAAGTATTCAAAGAAGCCTTCTAGACCAGTAATTGAAGTCTTATTAGAGTCTACTGCACCATATTGGTCATATACAATACCACTTTGGGTTTTTTCTAGAGCTTTTCCAATCTTATCTCTTACCTTAAGAATCCGAGATTTTTGTGAGTCAGGTAATGAGTTATAAACCGAATTTCATGGGTCCACCCCTACCACAGAGTCAATAATGATATTAACTGAGAATTGTGAAATAACATGTCCATCAAATTCGTTTGGATTTCCATTTTTGCCAAGAATATTAACAGCTGTTGAATATCCAGGTTTAAAGTAGTCTGATTGATATTGATCTAATTCAGAGATATTTCCAATTGGCACATATAAATTATTTTCTAGGTTAGTTGATTGATATGGATTAATTGGTCCACCTTCTAAAGTAGGTGAATACAAGTCAAATCTATAGTTGTAATTTCTATTTTGGTAAGTCTTATTAATAGATTCCTCAAACACACCAAAGGTTGCAAATCCAAATAAGGTTGTTAGTGAGGTTAGAATAATACTAATGCCAAATGAAGATAGTTTTCAAAAACTGTTAAATACCAAGGATGCTGAGAATTTACCTTTAACATTTCTCTTCTTAAAGGCTTGCGCATATTTCTTATACACTTCTCCAGTTGCCACTTCGACAATTCCACTCATTAAGTCAATTGATTTAAATCTTAATGAACGTAATGAAACAATAATAATTAATAGTGACATAGCAAAGAGAGGTACAACTATATTAACAAGTAATGAGATTCAAGAGAATGTCAGTGTCTCAATTGGCACAGTTCAATAGTTATCTAGAATCTTTATACCTACCCCTTGGAGTAAGAATCCAGTAATGTATCCTAAAATGTCTCCAATAAAGATAGTAAAGAAGGCAAACACTGTCATTGATAGTGAGATTTCTAAAGGAGTATATCCTTGAGCCACTAAAATACCAATAACCTTGTTTTTGTTTGAAATGTAACGTTTAATAATAAAGATAATTGAGATTGCAACTAGAGTAACTAGAATTGAAAGAAGTACTTTAGCTGAGTAATCAACTGAACGCACAATTCCTTTCATAGCTGTAATTCTAATGCTTCTTTCTGGGTTAAGCATGTCTAGTTCATCATCTAAAAATACCCGTTGGAAGTCATCTTTATTAATTGTTTCAGCTTTAATGATCTTATCTAGTTCATTTTTTAAAGCTACATTAGTTTTAGCAGTTGAGTTTCTTACAAGTAAGTATTCCTTAACCACGTTTCCTCTATAAGCTTGCTTAATTCTGTCAAATCCTTGTGAGTTAACATAAACAATTGCTTGAGATTTAGGGTTAAGTTGTAAGTTGTTTTCATCAAGCACTGGATAAATATTATCGTAGGTTAAATCATCTCCAATAATAATATATTCAGAACCATTAACACTAATTTTGTATTCTTCTGGTAATGCAGCTACTAACGCTAGCATTTGGTTAGGATCTTTTGGTAAAGCACCATTGAAGATCTTCTTCTTATTTCTTTGTAATCAAGCATAGTTAACTTTAGCTATATATGAACCAACTTGGTCATATTTTAGAACATTAGTTAACTTATTAACCCCTGTGATAGTGTTAAAAGTCTTAAGTAGCACATCCATTAAGTTAACTTCAAATGGATTATATTTAACACTTGTATCATTTTTAGTTTTATCAAGTCAGTTATATAAAATGTCATTATCAATAGCTAATGAAACGTCTTTATCACGTTCAAACACTGGGTTAGGCACACTTCTTTTAACTGAAGCTTGAATTAGTTGATAAATATAATCAGGGTTTTGAGCAATTAAGCTTTCGTAGTTAATAACCTTATTAGCCACTAAATAAGCTATATTAGCATTGTTTTTAGCTAAATCACCAACTTTATTTGTATCTGTAAGATATCAAACAATAAATTCAGGGTGGTTCATTACTAAAATGTTTGAGAAGATTAAATCAGGAACTCCAAGAGCAATTAAAGAAGGCATCTTATTGTAATTTGTATCAATTAAGAAGGCAATGTAATCAAAGTTGGCTTGAATTGCTTTATTAGCTAAAACTGAGTTAATAAAGGTATATATTGCATTTGAGTCAGCATTGTCATATTTGTAACTTGTAAAATGCCTATCATCCTCCGCAACTGTTGGAACATCATTTGTAGGCTCTAAAGTAACTTTAGTATATAAGTGTGATGAACCAATATAAGCAAATGCTTTAGTAATATTGATTTCATTTCGCTTAATAAAGGCAGCAAACTTATTATTTTGAGCCACAAATTGAGCTAGAATAGGATTCTTGTAGTTTCCATTTTCATCTGTAGCAAAGAAGTAATTCTTCATTTCAAAGATATTAGCCATTGATCTAGTAATTCCAAATCCTGTAGTTTCATATCCAATAATATTACTTGCTGAAGGTTGGAATAAGTCAAAGCTATTGAAACTATCTAATACTTCTTTATTGTTTGCTAAATCAAGTAAGTTGTTAGCAAATGCAATCTTTTCATCAAATGTATACTTGTCATCTAAATCTGAAGCAAAGATTGAAAGTCAGAATTTATATAATAAATATCCTGTTCCAATTGCAGCAAAATCATCGCTATTTACATTATTTGGTTTAAGGAATTTACCTAAGATTTCTCTTAATAATTGGTAAGTTTGATTTTGTCCAACTGGTACTACATTTTGATATCAAGTAATGATATCAGCTAGAGAAGAATTTTGACCAAGTGTAGGACTAATAGTACTTTGTCTTAGAGCTTCAAAAGCTGCTTGCATACTATTAAGTTTAACTAAGGCTTCAGGAGCTTTAATAATAGGGTCATCACCATCAATACCTAAGATATCATGAGCTAAAGCTTTATCATTATGATCTAGTTTTGTATAGTCAACTTGACTCAGTAGCCCTTGGTCTAAGGCATATTTAAATCTTCTAATAAAAGTATAAATTGAATTAAATCCATATCTATTAAATGGAACTGAGCTAACTGTTGCAGCAGTAGGAGCGCTATTTTCACTTGTAGCAGGTTGCTTAGGTGTTGGAATAGCTCCCAGTAAATCAAAGTATCCTAATTTATCAGTGTCAGCAGCTGGAATTGTTAAGTATCTATCCCCACTGATTTTGATACTTGTACCCTTATCTGATAGGTTTAAAGATCTAATTAATTCTTCTTTAAGACTTCTATTTGAACCTGGAATCGAGAACAGTGCCTTCAGTGTTGCATAAATATAATCAATATTTGAAAGAGAATCAGCTAAGTAGAAGTAGTAAGTTGTAACATTTCTACCTAAAATATAGTTATATGTGAGTGAGCTTGATTGGAATTTTTCAAGTTTAAGTTTAGATTCCAATGTATCAGCAAACATACTAATATCAAAGGCATCAATTAAATATTTAATTCCATCAAGTACGTTTTTAAATTGATCCTTAGTTCCTTTGTAAGCATTAACTTTATTAATAATGTTATTTACAAAAGGAGGCATGTTTTTAAGTACGTAGTATAGAGGGTTGTTATTATCTTCACTATCTTGAATAAATTCAAGATTAATGTTGTTAATAATTTCTTTTAATCCTGATTTCAAGGTGTCTTGATCAATTGATTTAAGTAATCAAATAATCATTTGGTGTGATGAAAGTTTTCTTTGTCTTTTAATTATTCTAGGTTGCCCAGTTTCTGGGTCATTAACAGTTTCTTCTTTAATCTTGTTATATTCATCATTTAAGAAGTTAATAATACTGTCAGTATACTTAACAAAATCTACTGAATTAATAATTTTAATTAAACTATCAATAAATTTAACTGGATCTTTAGTAATACGTACTAAAGCTTGAGGAGTAATGTATTGAGCTAATGTATTTTGTCCAATTAGACCAAAGAAGTTGTATAAAGTTTGAATTTCACTTTCTAAGTATTTTTGTTGTTCTTCAACAGTTGGTTGTTGTAAGACTAAAGCTTTAGCTTTAGCAAAAATGCCAGTTAAGATTTTGTTAACATAATCCCCATTAATGTTGTGAGAAAGCTTGTATAAAGCATCAATTACAAGTTTCGGAATAATGTTTAAGTTAATTTGTCCTGAAGCAAAAACTCCAGCAAAGTCATTCTTATCAAAAGTATATTGAGCTGCATCTGTGATAGCATAAACAGTATCTTTGGTTAAGAATCCTTGTTTTACAAGGTCCATATCTAATAATCCTCTTTGGATATTTTCTATAGCCTTGTTCATAGTTTTTTGGTTAATTGCTTCATTCATGATTTCAGCTAATGGAGCTCTATATCCAAATGGTACATAAACCACGTTATTGAATTCTGAACTCTTTTCTACTCATCCATTTGGATTTAAAGTAGCTTTAAGCACTAAATTATTAGCTTTTAAGAAGTTTAAAATATCACTTGTTGAAATTAATCCATTTTTATGTTTAGCAGCTTCATCAGCATTTGATGCTGTTGAGAAGCTAACTGGCATATTTGTTCAGTAATCTATGTTTCCATCTTTATCATAGACAGGTTTAACTACATAGTAATAGTATCCAGAGCTTGCTTTATAAGTTGTAGTAGTAATTCCTAAATCAGCAAACTTATTAAATTCACTTTCAGGCATATTACTATTTGCATTCTTAACAAAGTGTGCTAACTTATAAACTTTTTGTCCATAAACAGTATTTGATGGCTTATTAGGATTATTGTAATCTACGACAACAAACTTATCAAAGCCATAGTCACATTTAATATAAGTTGGTGAAGGTACTACGTTAGAAGCTGTATTTAATAAGATAATGTAAGAAACGTAGTAATCAAGTTGTTTGGTTTTAAAGAAATCATCAATTTCTAAAGCCATACCATTTAATCCAGTAGGCTTGTCTTTTTCATTAATTAACTTATTAATGTTGTTGGTAATTCCATTAATTTGTTCTTTATCATTTCCAACATTAATAAATTGGAAAACATTTTTTTCTTGAGTCTTTTCATCGAATGAATCAATAGTTAATTGTTGCTTAATACCAATGTTATCAGCCCCAACTTGTTCTTTAACTTTGTTATAAATGTTTTGTTTAACAATTGCTAAAGCACCACTTTTGATTTCATTAAATGTATCATGTAAAATATTTTTATTTACAAGTCTTGTATAAACATTATCACTTAATGTGCTTTCATCAAAGTGTTCAATGAAAGCAATGGTTCTTGGTTTTTGGTATTCATAAGCATTGTAGTTAGGAATTTCTGTTCCACTGTGGTCATCAAATTCAGGCACAGTAAAGGCATCAGGTCTATCTTTAACCACTTCTTTTAATTGACTTGAAAGCTCATCGTATAAAGCTTTATATTGGTCATAAGTAGGATTATTTAATTGCTTAATTTTAGCTTGATATTGATCTAGGATAGCTTGAACTGCTTCAATTAGTTGGCTATATTTAGCATCTGTTTTATTATTGTTAATAAAGTCTTGCGCTAGTATTACAGTTTTATCAATTAAACCTTTAACAAAGGCTAATTTTTCAGCATCAACTGTAGCAACACCATATTGTTGGTTAATAGGTGCTAACATTAAAGGTGTCTTTAAGACTTCATCTTTAGATACAATTGGTTCTTGTTGAGATACCAATTCAGGGTTGCTACTTATAAGCTGCCCATTGGTATCATAATTGTAAATGTAATTTGAAATATTCTTTGATCAGTATGAGAATTCCTTAAATCTAGCAGGAATTGTTTCATTACCTTCAGGGTTACTTTTAATTAAGTGTTCCATGAAAGCAACATAAGCACCTTCTCATTTATCTTTGTATTTAATGTAAGTAGATTCATAAACTTTTCTTTGATAGTAAGTTACAGTTTCTCTTCTAGCAGCCCATTTTAAAGGCACATTATATACTTGTCCTTGATTAAACTGGAAATACTCTTTTTCTACAGTAGTTACATAATCTTTATCTTTTCCAAAGATTTGTTCATAAGCAACAGAATCAGCTAGTTTAGTTTGCATTAATTGTGCTACTGAAGCATTTGCAATATCATTTACTAAAGTAGGTTTAATATTGTTATCTTGCACAAACACTAGTTTTTGATCATTGTAAGGCTTAAATCCCAAAGTAGCAATAAATTCACTAGGTAGTACTTCAATAACTGGAGCTGTTTTCTTTCAGGTTTGACCTTTAATTAAGTTAAATGTGATTTCTTTTGTAAGCACATTAATAAACATGGTTGACACTTGAGAAAGAATTTTGCCTTCTGAAGATTCAGTTACATAGGCAATATCACTAATTTGATATTGCTTATCAAAATGAAGTTGAGTATCTGAAGTAAGTTTGACTTCTTTTTTAGATGGAATAAATGTACCATTTAATTCTTTAGTAAATAAGTCAATTGAATAATTAGAAGCAAGAGTAAAGGTTTTTTTAGCTTGGCTATAGTCTAACTTAAGAACACTGTTTTTAACATCATCACTCTTAAGTAAGTTATACATTTTAATAAAATCAGTTTTCTTAATATAACCATCAGCATAATTTGGATCATCGATAAAGTTTTTAAGTGGAACAAAATCTTCCTCGACTTTACGAAGATCAATAATATCTACAGATTTCTTATAATTATCATCAACATATAAGATTGGCTTATTGTAAGCTTCTGGCAATGCATCAGCTTGCGCTAGTCCATTAATTAAATAACCATCATTATATGCCTTGGCATTTGTTGATAAGTTTAAGTCAATGGTTAAATCATGTGAAATAGACTTATCCTTAATTTTGTTATATTGCAATTTCATTGATTGCGCTGTATCATGTAGCAAAGTAAAAATCCCAGATGTTAGAAACACCAAGATAGTTAAACCTGCTACAGTAGCTTTATTTCTAAATAAAGACCTAAAAACTTCTTTGAAAAGGTTTTTCATATCTCTCCATTCTTTCTTGCTTATAATTTAATATTTTAAATTATAGCTATTTTTTTGCTAGTTAGCTTTTTGGACCAAGCTAGCACCAAAACCAAAATGAAAAATAAAAAAATAACTTTTAGTCCTATAAATTAGGGATAAAAGTTATTTTATAATAAAGAACAGTAATAAAAGACGTCAATACGTTAGAAGTTTTTGTTTTGTGCGAAGCACTAAATTAGTACTTTAGCTATGCTTTTGAGTTATTTTTGTTAGTTTTCATTTTGCTCCAAATTCCATTAATTTCTTACAGATTGAAGCTTTAATTAAGCTATTTAAAATGGGTTCCTAAAGTGGAATAAAAAGAAAAGCTCAAGAACCTTGAGCTAATCTTTAGTATCTATTTATCTAGGAAATCAATTATATCTTGAATCACATGATCTTTGATTTCTTCATGAATGATATCATGTCTGCAATTTGGATAATCAATTGCTTGTAGGTTGGTAAAACCTACACTCTTAAGTTGGTTTTGAGACCATTTTGCACCTTTAAATCCATAAGTTACTGGGTCATCTGAGCCACGGATTAAAAGGATTGGACAGTTATTGATATCTTGGTATCCTTTTGTACCTTTTATTCCTTGCATTAGCTTGAAAATGTCTTTAAAACCAGCAACTCTAAATCCAAGTCCACAGTTTTTATCATCTAAATAAGCTTCAATATTTTGATGGTTTTTTGACATTCAATCAATTGGTGTTTGTGGGTGTTTAATCTTTCTGTTAAATGAAGCAAAGCCTAATACATTAATGGCATTAGAGTAAGCTTCTGGTCCTTTGATTGTTTGTAGTAGCTTGCTTAGTGCTATTCCAAAAGGAATAGCCTTACGGTAAGGTGGGTAACCAGCTAAAATAACTTTTTTATAGTATTTTGATTCAGTTTTTAATAAGTTTCTAATTATTAATGTTCCTAGTGAAAATCCATAAATAATAATTTGCTCTTGATTAAAACGTTTAGCAAATCATTTTGTAATTAGCTTGTAGTCTTCTAATAGCACTTGATCACCATCTTTAGCAGCAAAGAATCCATGAATTGGAGCGTTTGGACCATGACCACGCATATCACTTGTTAGCACTGTATAGCCGGCTAAATTTAATTTATTAGCTAGGTAACTTAATCTGCCTTGGTGCTCTTCCATCCCATGAATTAATTGTACATATCCTTTTGGATTAGGTACTTCATATAAACGCAAAGATAATTTATAACCATCTTGTGCTTCAAGCATAATTTCTTCCATATTTACTCCTTATGTTGTAAAAGCAACATAGAATTACTTATCTTTATTTCTTGCGTCTTCGATTTCTTTAGCTCTTAAATCAAGGTTTGCTTGTTCACGAGCTTTAGCAATTTCTTCTTGTCTAGCTTTAATAGCTTCATCACTATTAAATGTTTTATTTTCACTTTGTTCTGGAGTTGCTTGTCCTGGTTGAGATGTCATTTTAATTAGATCATCTAAGTTTAAAGGTTGTGCATTTTCTTCTTTATGTTCAACCTTTTTAGGAGGCAATTCTAAGTGTGTAGCAATGTAATCAATTTCTTCAGCTACAATTGTTTCTTTTTCTAAAAGTAATGTTTTAATTAACTCTAATAATTTAGGGTTATCTTTAATAACTTGTGTAGCTAATCTCTTAGCTTCAAGCATTATTTTTCTAATTTCTAAGTCAATTTCATGACTAATTTGGTTTGATAATGAAGATGAAGTTGCTAATGTTTTACCTAAGAATGGTGAGCCTTCTTCTTCTTGATATTTAATAGGTCCTAAATCAGACATACCAAATTCAGTTACCATTCTACGAGCAATAGTTGTAGCTTTAGCAATATCATCAGAAGCACCTGTTGAAATTTTATCTTCACCATAAATAATTTCTTCAGCTGCTCTACCACCCATAAAGCTTGCGATAGAAGCTAATAATTCTTCTTTGGTGTAGTTGTATTTTTCATTTTCAGGCATCATTAGGTTGTATCCACCAGCTTGGCCACGTGGAATAATAGTAATCTTTTGAACTTTATTTCCACCTGGTACCTTAATACCAACAACAGCGTGTCCAGCTTCATGGTAAGCAACCATAGTTAATTCTTCACGAGTAATTGTTCTAGATTTCTTAGCTGGTCCAGCCATTACTCTATCGATGGCTTCATCGATTTGATCTCTTGTTATCACTCCAGTATTTTCACGAATAGAAAGTAACACAGATTCGTTAATAACATTTTCTAATTGAGCCCCTGAGAATCCAGGTGTTCTTCTAGCAACGTTGTCAAATGTAATATCACTTGCAAAACGTTTACCCTTAGCATGTAGTTTTAAAATTTCTTCACGTTCTTTTACATCAGGTAATCCAACAGTAATAATTCTGTCAAAACGACCAGGTCTTGTTAGCGCTGGATCAAGAACGTCAGTACGGTTAGTTGCAGCGATGAATAGTAATCCAGAGTTTTCTTTAATACCATCCATTTCAACAAGTAATTGGTTTAAAGTTTGCTCACGTTCGTCGTGACCTCCACCAATACCACTTCCACGAGTTCTACCGATCGCATCTAGTTCATCGATAAACACGATAGCTGGAGCATTTTTTCTAGCTTCAGCAATTACTTGTCTAACTCTTTTAGCCCCCATACCAACAAATAACTCAACAAAGTTAGATGCTGATACGAAGAAGAATGGAACATCTGCTTCTCCAGCTGTTGCCTTAGCAAGTAATGTTTTACCAGTTCCTGGAGGACCTCCAAGTAAAATACCACGAGGCATTCTAGCTCCTGAAACTTCATATTTTTTAGGATTCTTTAAGTAGTCAACAATTTCACTAATTTCTTCAATTGGTTCTTTGTTACCTGCAACATCAGAGAATTTTTTGTCTGATTTAATAATTTGAGCAGGGCTTTTATCACCAAACATACTTGACCCTTGACCATTCATCATCTTCATTTGGTATCTAAATAATAGAACCATAAGTAAAATGAAGATTAAAGTAGGTAAAAATGGCAAGATATATGCAGCAAAGAAACTTTGACTTGGTGCTTGTAGCACGTTATATGTCTTTGTAGCAGCTGCTAAAGTAGGTGCTAGTTTTCCGTTGCTATCAAGTAAGTCAGATAATAAAGCAGTACTTCCACCAGTTGTAAACTTATCTACCACTGGAACTACTTGACTATTTATGACTTCATTATGCACATAAATACCAGATATAGAGTTTTGGTATGGGTTAAATATTATTTCTTGGAAATAGCTTGCATTAGCATCATTCATCTTACTTAAGTTAGCAAGTTTTAACTTGTTTACAAAATCAGATGTAGATCATACTGTAGCAGCATTTACTTTACTTACAATTAAGTAAGTCATAATTCCAAGTACTAATAAAATAACAATAGTTGTTATTATACCAGTCCATCTTTTTTTCTTTTTTGTATCCATTTTGTCCTTTCTTTTTTTATATTTATTAATTATATACTTTTATTTAAAAAAATAATATTAGCAAATGAATTATTTCCTTGCTAATATTATTTGTTGTTTTCAACTATTAAATGACCCTTTTCTTTCTTTATAAAGTCATTATTATCTAATTTGTAAGTTGCAGTTCGATTTTGTGATTGCACAAAATCAACAATAGAACGAATTTTGCCTGATGTTAGATTGATATGATCGTAATTTACATTAATAAACTTATAAATAAGTTCTTCCTTTAAAGTTAATTTTGCAAATAAATCTTGAGAATAAGAGCTTTTTTCTCACTTCTTATATTCATGATCAACTTTCATTTGTCTTACTCTTAATTTATTGTTTTTAACTCTAAAATATCAAACTCAAGCACTTTTTAATAAAACATGATTACGATATGTCATTCTAATTTTATTTCTTGTATATTCTTGCTTTAAGTTTGAAGAGTCAATGTGAAATGGGATGCGTTCATAAATACATTTATGAGCAATATAATCTTTTCAATACTTATTAACATATGGACGATAAACATTCATTCCATAGATCTTATTGTATTTTTTAATTCCGAAAAAGTCTTTTTTTCGATTTGATTCACGTGTCATCATGGCACTTTCAAAGAAATCGTCTTTATTGTGTGCAATTAGTAAATAATTGCAACCTTGAGAGATATAAATTTGTTTAAAGAATTCATATCTTTTTTCACGTGCTCAATCTTCAAAATTCCCACTAGTATAGTCTTCTTTATTTAATTCCAAAATAAAGAGTGGAATTTTGTTTTTTGCACAATATTTTTTAACAATGTCAGTTTCAATACTACTATCATCACGTTGATGATAATTAACATGCGCCACTACAACATTGTACTTTTTGAATCGATCCAGTAAAAACATACTGTCAGAACCACCACTTACTGCTATTAGATATTTATTATTTGAATCTTTTAAAAATTTATTTTTTAGCATTGTACTTGTTCATTACTGTGTAAATATCATTAAAAGCAAATGATATTGCAGCATTAGCAGCGTTATCAAGTATTGGTTCTAATACTTCCATTTGTTCAGGTGTAAATTTACCTAGCACAAAGTCTCTTAAAGCTGATTGATGAGGAGTTGTAATTCCTATTTTTAAACGCTTAAAGTCTTGTGACCCAAGTTCATTTATAATACTAATAACCCCATTATGTGATCCACCAGATCCACCTACTTTTATAGTGCTTTTGCCTAGGGGGTAGTCTTTTTCATCATGAATAACCATTACATCATCAGGAGAAATTTTAAAGAAATTACAAATTCCTGCCACAAATGATCCAGAATCATTCATATAGGTTAATGGTTTTGCAATAATTAAATCATCAACTTTTGCATAAACTCCATTAAATTTATTTTTATTAAGCTCAACTTGTAATTTCTTACAAATTTTGTCAATTGTTAAAAATCCTGCGTTGTGACGAGTAAATTTATATTGATCACCAGGATTTCCTAATCCAACTATTAATTTCATTTATTCTCCTTTTACAAAGTAAGCAAAGTGGGTTAAAATAGGTTTTTCATACACGTTGCTTCTTAAAATAACTTCACCATAATTGGTTTGATTATTTGTCACAATAATTAAGTTTTTCATAGCACGAGAAGTAGCTGTATAAAGTAATTTCTTACTTAGCATACGCTTGTGACTTGGGTGCACTAAAAAGATGATAACATCAAGCTCACTACCTTGAAACTTGTGAATTGTAGTCCCATAAGCAAGGCTTATTTGTTCATTAAACTCACCTTTTGAATACTTAATTGTAGTCTTTCAATTATTTGCACGCTTAAAGGTTACAAATATATGAGAAACTTCTTTTTTCTTGTTTTTTCCTACTGTATATTCAACACTGTCAATATATCCAATGTCTCCATTACAGATATCTTCATCTAGTCTATTTTCAAGTTGAATAACTTTATCTCCAACTCTAAAGTTAACACTACGACCATTTCTTTTATATGATAAAAATGTTTCATTGTCTGGATTAATTTCTTCTTGAATTAATCGATTGATTTCAAACAGTCCAAAATCACCTTTATAGGTAGGACATAGGAGTATAACGTTTTCCAGTCCATGTTTTTCTACTTGTTGTTTATAGATTTGAACTATCTTATCAGTCACTAATTCATCATCAGCTTGATATAAGTCAACTTCATCTTTTTTAAATTCAGGAATTCCATTATTTTTAATTTCAGTAAAGTGTTTTCAAATTGAAACAGAATCACTTCTGAAAAATTCATCCAGGAAAGTTACTGAAAACTTATTAGATCTAATAATTTCTCTAAGTAAATCTCCAGGCCCAATTGGAGGTAATTGGTCTACATCACCAATTAAGATAATCTTTTCAAGTGCAGGACAAGCATTTAATAACTTATCAAATAAGTTAATATCAACCATTGAAAACTCATCAATTACTATTACTTTCATTTCTTTTAATGTTTCTAGATGGTCAAGTGAAATTTCTTCTGAAGTATTAGCAATTCTTAAGAAACTATGAATTGTTCTAACTCTGCTATTAATTTTAGATGTAATATTAGTTGCAGCCCTACCAGTAGGCGCTAAAATTGCATAATCTACATCTAAAGTTAGCTCACTTTTTTCTAAAGTATCAAAGATATGTTTGATTATAAAAGTTTTTCCTGTTCCAGGTCCACCTGAAATAATTGAAACATTAGAATTAATAAAGTTATAGTACCCTTGTTTTTGATTTTGTGATAGTTGACTTAATTCGTAATCACTTTTAGCTTTTAATTCAATTTTATTTGGCATTGAAGCAAGGAATTTAAGCTTAGCAGCAATGAATTTTTCTTTATCAACTGTTTGCTTACGAGATAAATACACATTGTGGTTTTGGTCAAATGATTTAACTAACTTATCATGTGCAGCTAGATATTCAATATATTCGTAAATACGAGTTATATCGTAATCAAATATAAATCTTAATTGTTCAACGATATATTCATATGGGATTAGTGTTGAATTATCATTTTCAAGTTGTTCCATAATATCGTCTAAATAAGCCTCAAAACGATTAATAGAACCTAAATCTCAACCTATTTCTATTGCAAACTCATCAATAACTGGAAGTGAAGGATAAACCTTGTTTAAATACAGTAAATAAGGGTTTTGATTCTTATAATAATCCACAAAATCCATTTCTTCATTTTTATGGTGTTTTTTAAGCGCTTCTAGCAAATCAGACATGTTTCTTGAATAAAAGAATTGAATATTATTATGTTCTTCATCAGAAACACCCATTAAAGCTTTAATTCTTGGCTCGTTATCATTGTAATATTTCACTAATGAATTTAATTGCTTACTGCTCATTACTGAAAGTAATTTTTCTTCATTAATTTCTAAATCAGCAACCATCTTAAATAAGTTGCCTCCAAAAGCATCAACCATCTTTTTAGCTGACATTTTTCCAACATTTGGAACATTTTTTGAAATTAGATCTTCTCAATTAATTTCTCTTTCTTCCATGATTGGTACATATGCTTTTAAAATAAATGAGTTTTTATTTTTAGGACTTTCACTAACTGTAATTTCATACTCAGTAAATAGATCAGGAACATTACCCCTACAATAAACAGGATAGTTCATATTTGAACTATCCGATCTGAATAATAAAAACGCTCAATTTTGGTCTTTTGAGCCACTTAAAATCTTTGCAAATTTTCCTCTAAATACTGATTCTGCCATAATTATTTAAATTATAATGTTTTTATTTTTTTATATTACTAAAAAATATTTTAATACCTAGGTAACTATCTATAGTTATCCACAAGTTTATCCACTTTTTAATCTGTGGATAAGTCTTTTTTATTCACAAGTAAATAAAATTATTTTCCAGTAATTGTGGAAAATTACTTTTATGCCTATTTTATAGGGCTGTAGCTTGTGAATAAGGTTGTGGATAAAGTGACTTTTATTCTATTAAATATATATTTATTAACATACTATTTAAAAACTTATAAAATTTAAGCATGAATATATTAGAAAAAAACGACGAAATCGATAATGACACAGTTAAACTGAATGTTTATAACGATGTTTTTGTTGAGTATATGAAAAACGAAGTTCAAGATAATATGCTCTTTAGAACATTTTTTAAAAACTTAAAAATTATGTCATTTGAAAATAATGAGGTTATAATATTTTTCCCAAAAGTTTATCCAGATCTGCATAACTTTAAAAAATATTATAATGACACATTTGTTAAAGCTGTTAACGAGGTGTTTGGAGAAGGGGTTTCTTTTAAGATTGTTGATAAAGAACATTTAGAAGCTGCCAAGACTGCTGAGAAAGCAATCAAGAAAGCTGATAACTTAATTAAGAAATCAAATCAAACAAATCCACAATATACTTTTGATAATTATGTTGAAAGTAAATTCAATCGTGAAGCTTTAAATATATGTAAAACTATTGCTGATGGGGAATACACATTTAATGTCTTGTTTATTTCTGGTAATTCTGGTTTAGGTAAAACACACTTACTCAAAGCATTGGAAAATAGCTTTATTGAACAAGGTAAAAAGGTATTTTTAGTTAACCCTAATACCTTTACTAATTCATTAACAAGCTTACTAAAAGAAAACGATCAAAAGAAGTTACTTTCAATCCACAAAAATTTAGTTTATAACTATGACTTAGTGTTATTTGATGATTTCCAACTCTTTGGAGAAGGGAATAAAAAATCCACTAAGGACTTTATTTTCCAAATTTTAGATGGTCGGATGGAACGTAATAAGATTACTGTTTTTTGTAGCGATAAAGATATTAATCAAATTTCTTCAATGTTTGATAATCGTTTAATCACTCGTTTTCAATCAGGATTTATTACTAAGATCAAGCAACCCGATATTGATGATTTATCAAAATTACTTGACTTTTTCTTAGATGATATTGATCTAAGTAATGACTTAATTTCAGAAGAAGCCAAAGAATTTATTATCCGTAATCACACAGCTTCAATTAGAACACTACTTGGTGCTGTTAAACGGATCTCACATTACAAACAAGATATATTAAACACACCACAAGAGTATGTTTATAAAACAATTACCAATATTTTTGAAGATGTTATTCAACAACAAGAAAATATTACACCAGATATTATTATTAAAGCTGTTTCTAAGTATTATAAAATACCAGCTAAAGATATTTTATCTAACTCAAGAAAAGCTGAAATAGTAGTAGCTCGTCATATCGCTATGTATATGATCTCAATTCAGTTAGATTATTCTTCAACTGAACTTGGAAAAGTATTTAAAAAGGATCATTCAACAGTTTTAAATGCTTTACGTAAGTTTAAAGAGTCAGATGATGAGTCTTTAAAGCGTACAATACAAGAACTTAAAAATCAGATTTATAAAATTAATTAACAAGATATCCACAAGATACAATTTAGCCAAAAATGAGCAAAAAGTTCATATTTAGCAATTATTAAGGCTAAAATAAAACATTTTGGAGTTATCCACATATCCACAAGATATATTATTTATATAAAGGAGGTTTTATGAAATTCACAATTTCTAAACCTAAAATTGACCAACTAGTAGAATTCTTATCTACATATATAGATAGCAATGATACATTTATTCCATTTAGATGTATTTATATGAGTATTGATTCAGAAAATTTAACTTTAATCGGAGCTTCTTCTACACTAGCAGCTAGAAAAGTTATTCCAGTAGATAATAGAGAAATTACAGTTGAAAGATCAGGTAAATTTTATTTATCAGCTAACTTATTAAGAAACATTATTAAAAAATTTGATAAAGAAATTACATTTGATGCTAATGAAAACTTAATTAATATTTATGAAGAATCTACTTTATTTACTTTAACAGCATTAAATGCAGGAGTATATCCAAGAATTGATTTTGAAGATACAGATAACAGAGTATCTATTAATTCACATTTATTTGAAAAAGTTATTTCTGACGTTTCTACATCTACTAGTGCCTCAAATGATAGATTAAATTCATTAATATATAAATGCATTAATATTTCTGCTAATAACTCAGCACAATTAAGATTCTTAGCTACAGATTCATATAGATTATCAACTGAAATCATTCAAGTTGATAAACCAGTCACAATTGATTTAACGATTGATGCAAGAAATCTTAAAAAACTTATTACAAAAGATGCACCAGAAAAAGTTGACTTCTTCTTTAATAAAGATAGAATAGGAATTGCTTATGAAAACACAGTAATTTGAACTTCAGTTAATAAAGGACAATATATTGATGTTTCATCACTATTCCAAGTTAAATACACTAGAAACTTTAAAATCGAACGTGAAGAGTTATTAAGAACCTTAAATAAAGCTTTATTCTATCAAACAGAAAAAGACAAAAAGATGGAATTTTACTTCGAAAATCATGACCTTAAGATTATTTACGAAGTGCCTGAAATTGGGACTGCAAATGCTGTTTCTAATGCTTTAGAAATAGTTGAAGGTAAAGGTGCTCAAATTGATTTCAATTATACCTATGTAAAAGATGCTGTTTCTGCTTTAGATTCAGGAATGTTAAATATCTTTATCTCTCAAAATGAAGATAAAATCCTATTTATTTCAGAAAATGATCCTAACCACATTCAATTAATCACACCTATGAGAAAGTTCTATAACAAATAATGACAATTAAAATCACAGGTGATAGCATTAAACTATCTCAATTCCTTAAAAAAATAGATGAAATTGATACAGGTGGAGCAGCAAAAGAATTCATTAAATATAATGAAATTAAAATTAATGGTCAAGTGCCAAAAGGAAGAAGTTCAAAAATTAAAATAGGTGATATAGTTTGAATTAATGATTCACTTTACACTATTGCTGCAGCAGATACAGATGACAAATAAGCCTACGCCATTGGCTTATTTTTTATATAAAAAAAGAAAGATACAGCCTTAACTGTACCTTTTAAATTAGCCATTTAGTTATTTGTTTGTGTTTGTAGTTGAAGCTTTAGGTGTAAATACTCACCCTTCTTTTTCAAGTAATTGATTAATCTTGTTAAAGTCAAATTTGCTTGAGCCAACTGCTTGTTTTACTCAGCTACCGTATGAAGTGTTTCCTGGGATTAAAACGTAACTTGCAGCAAAGTCTTCGTTTTCTCATGCTTTTTTAGCAGCATCATAGTAAACAGATTTAACTTCTAAACTATCGTTTCCAAATAATTTACCATAGTTTAATTCTTTGTTTCTAAGAGCAGCAACAACTTCTTTGTTTGTGATGTTAGGTGTTTTACTAAAGTTATCATTAAAGTCAGAAATATCATCACCAACACGCATAACAACTTTAAATTGTGCTTGGACATTATCAATTGATAATTTGTGTGTGTTGATTCAGTGCATTCTTTCTTCTTTTGAAACTCTTACATTTCTGTGAGCTTGGTCAAATGTTTTAGCATCAACTTTGTCCATTCCTTGCATTCACCAGATTCAATCAGGCATTAATTTAGCATCTAATCCTAATTTAACTAAGTTATCTAATGATGGTTGAATTTGAGGACCTTGGTCTCTGTTAGAGTTGAACATAACAACTCCACCTTTATCTCAAACGTGTTTAATGAAGTCGATAGCTCCAGCAACTTCTGTAGAAATAGCTTGTGATACGAAGTCTCCTCATAATGCTGGTGAGAAGAATGTGTTGTGTGTTACTAAGTAGTTTTGGAAAGCAAAGTTATTTAAAACTGTTTCATCTAGATCCATGAATACAACAGGGATAAATTTACCTTCTTCTGTAGCTGTAACAATTACTTTTTCACCATCTTTGTTGATGTTTTTTAAAGCAACATTAGGTTGTGTAACCATTTTGTCAAATAATCTTGTTGCTTCAGCATAAACTTCACGTCCCATTGCTTCTTTTTCGGCTGAGATACTGTTTCATGCATTTGAAGATGCAAGTGAAACAGTGTTGTAACGATCAACAGCAGCTTGTAATTGACCTTCAACAGCAGCTTTATCAGCTTTGATTTTTTCAATTTCTTTTGTTAATTCTTCAACTTTTTTTGATTCTGTATCATTACATGAAACAACTGCAGCAACTGGTGCAATTGCGATACCAGCAGCAGCTAGTGACATGAATGATTTTGTAATTTTATTCATTTTTTTCTCCTTGTAAATAAATCATTACGATTAAATACTATCACTTCTATAGACCTGTATAGCAAAATAAAAAAATGTGGAAATTTTTTGTTCCACATTTTTAAAAATCAGCAAAAAATAAAGAAAATAGTGTAACTAGTACACTACTTAATAACTTCCATACCCATATAAGGTACTAATACTTTAGGAACTGTGATGCTTCCATCAGCATTTTGATAAATTTCTAAGATAGCAGCAATAACTCTATCTACAGCAAGACCTGAACCATTCATTGTGTGAGCATATTGAGTTTTACCTTCAGCATCTCTGTATCTAATCATAGCTCTACGAGCTTGGAAATCACCCATGTAACTTACAGAAGAAGTTTCTCTATATCTTTCTTCTGAAGGTAATCATAATTCAAGATCAATTGTTTTACGTGATGAGAATCCTAAATCACCTGTACATAATAATAATTCACGGTAAGGGATTTCAAGTTTTTCTAAAACATCTTTAGCATCTTCTAGCATTGCTTCAAATTCTTTAATAGCATCTTGTTCATTTGTAACTTTAACTAATTCAATTTTCTTAAATTCGTGTTGTCTTAAGATTCCACGAGTATCTTTACCTGATGAACCAGCTTCTGATCTGAAGCATTCTGTGTATCCTGTAGCTCTAAAAGGTGTGCTTAAGTCAACGATTTCATCATTATAGATGTTTGTTAATGTAACTTCAGCTGTAGGGATTAAATATTCATCAGCACCATCAATTTTATATAGGTCTTCTTTAAATTTAGGTAATTGACCTGTTCCATATAACATTTTTTCTTTAACAATTACAGGTGTGTTGAATTCGTTATATCCTTTTGATGTATGTAAGTTAAGCATAAAGTTAATTAATGCTCTTACAAGTCTTGAACCAGCGTTTTTATAAACAACTGAACGAGAACCTGATAATTTAACAGCACGTTCAAAGTCAATAATGTCTAAGTTTTTAGCAATTTCATAGTGAGGTAATACACCTTTAACTAATCCACGTCCTAAATTTGGATGTTCAGCTAAAACAACATTATCGTTTTCGTCTGCACCTACTGGTACTTCAGGTAAAGTTTCATTAGGAATTTGTAAAATTAATTCTTCAATTCTGCTATTTAAAGCATCAGCATCAGCTGTAAGTTGAGCTTCTTGCACTTTGATTTGAGCAATTTGTTCTTTTAATTGAGCAAGAGCTGCGGGTTGATTTTTTAATGTTCCAAATTCTTTTGATAATTTTGCAAGTTCAGCTTTTTTCATTTGAGCTTGATTCATCATTTGTCCACGTTGTTTAGCAAGTGAAACAAATTCGTCATAAATTTTTACGTCAAAACCTCTATTTTCTAGGTTTTTTCTAACTTTTTCTTCATTGTTTAAAACATATTTTAAATTTAACATTTAAACCTCTTATTCTAATGTGGATATTATACAACAATTTAAACAGAATATAGACCTTACAAAAATGGCTTTTGTATTTTTGCTCACATTTACATGCTTGGAATTACTAAAAGCCAATGGTTTTTATTTTAATGTCTAGGACAAAGGTATAAAAAAATTTAATATATTATCCTTCTTGAATTTCAAAAACTTAAATCTAAAAAAGAAAGGTGAAATAAGATAATTTTTAATTTTTCTACTAGTTATATATAAGACATGATGGCGGGTAAAGAATGCTGATTAAGAATTTTATAAATAGGTTAAATATTTTTTGATGTAGTAAGAGGGCTAAAGTTTTGAGTTTTAAAATATTTTTCGTTCAGGTGAAGAAGTAAGAAATTTTTGTTTCTAGAAATAAGTTCTAAAAGGGTTAAAAAATAGCTAAAATACTAGCCTTTTTTGTGTGCATTAAAAATAGGCTTTTTGTGTATAATATAAACACGCTTATATAATTATTGAAAAATCATCACAATAGGAGGAGAAAATATGAGTAAAAGAACTTACCAACCAAACAAGCGTAAACATGCTAAAGTACATGGTTTCAGAGCTAGAATGGAAACAGCTAACGGAAGAAAAGTATTAGCTAGAAGAAGAGCTAAAGGTAGAAAAAGATTAACAGTTTCTGATAAATAATTTCTAAAATGAAAAAACAATATCGACTTAGAAAAAACTGAGAATTTAACAATGTATTAAACTCAGGCAAGAAAAATTGTCTGGCGAATAAATATCTAATTGTTTATTCAATAAAAAGCAAGGCTTTTAGAGCTGGAATAACAGTTCCTAAAAAGTTTGCTAATGCAGTTGGTCGTAATTTATACAAGAGACAATTAAGAGCAATAGTACATGAATTAGATTTATATGACTTAAATTATGATTTTGTATTAATTGTTCGCAAAGATTTTATTGAAGCAGATTATGCAACCAAAAAGGAAGCAATTGCTAAAATCTTTGAGAAATTTAGGAAAAATGAAAAAAGCAAACAATAATTTTCAATATTTTACCAATAGTAATGATCCTAAAGAAAAAAGAAAAGAAGGATGAAAGAAATTTTTAAAATGATTTAAGATCGTCTTCTATGTCTTTGTCTTTGGATTAACAATTACAGGGTGTGTTCAAGCGTTTGCATTAAAAAATTCATATAACGTAGGGAACGGGATTGAGTTTTATAGAAATCCAAACGACATCGCCCCTAGAGTTAATACTTTAAAAGAAAAAGAAGAAAAAATTGATTATGTATCTAATGAAAAAAGTGACAATAAGCAAGAATTAAATTACACTTATAACTTACTTACAAATGATACAGAAGCCAACTTCTTCTTACGTGATTCTAAAGTCTTAGAAGCACTAAGAAAACAAACTGAAGCAAATGGTGGGACATATGCTGATCCAGGAAAATATTTAGTTGCTTTCCAATTACCAAATGCTAAATCTTTAGCAGATTTAAACTTAGATACAGCTAAAAATAGTATCTTTGGAACAAAAGTAAATGGAAATGAAACTCCAAAATATTTATTTAGATCACAAACATCACCACAATACCAATATGTTTCAAATGCAAAAACAAGCGATATTTATGTATTTGCTTACAAATACGAAGCAGAAGGTGATAAAAAAGGACAATTACTAGGAAACATGGACCAACTTTTCCTTGTACAAGCAAGTCAAACTATGCAAGTTACAGATAAAGATGGTAAAGTTTCATCAGTAATAGTTCCAATCAAGGATTCGAATGGAAATATCTTAATTTCTAATATTTCAGGTGTACAAAAAGTTAATACACCAGACAATATTGTAGTTAATGATAAGAAAACTAACCTTGCAGAAGCTCAATATAACGCAAACAGAATGTTTGCAAGAGATATCCTTCAAGTATTTTATGAATACTCATTTGGTGAAGGCTCAAAATTCGCTCAAGAATTAGGAAGTACACCATCACAATTCATTAAAAATCTTGTAGATGGATTATCTGAAGAACAAAAGAGTGGTCAAGAAAATGGTGGGGATGGAAAAACTCCATTATTCGCCATTACACCAAAACAATATAGTTTATTACTTCAATATCAAAAAACTATGACTGAATACTTAGGTCAATTGCAATTCTTCAACAGAAGTCCTGAAAATGCAACAAATTGATTTAATGAATATCAAAAATTAGCCAAAGTTAATAAATTTGATTACAACAATAATATTCTATATTCACAAAATGGTGCTGTAGTACCATTTGCTGGTGACTATGCTATTCAACCTATTACCACTTGAGGTGAAGCTTGAGAATATGGTCCATTCTATGGATTATTAGTTTATCCACTTTCTGTCTTAATCCAATCATTACGTCAAGCAATGCCTGGATGAGATGGATGAGCTTCAATTATCGCTATTTTAATCGCTATTATACTAACACGTTTAATTGGTCTAGCTATTACATTTAGAGCTACTGTTATGCAACAAGTAATGGAAGAACTAAAATACAAAAAAGCTGCCATCGAAGCCAAATACAAAGGCTTAGAGCAAAACAAAGCTATGAAGATGAAAAAACAACAAGAACTTTCAGCTTTATATAATAAGTATAATATTAACCCTGCCGATCAGTTCGGAACTATGATACTTTCAATGCCAATTTTCTTCGCTATGTGAAGGGTTATTCAAAGTATTCCAGAAATTAAGGAAACCACATGACTTGGTGTTAACTTCGCTTCTATCTCATACAAGAGACTATTTGATGGACAATTAGCCTACTTATGAGTGCTAGCTGCTGTTATTATCTTCCAAATTCTTTCTATGTTGATTCCAAGAATCTTAAACAAGAAGAAATTCAAGAGAAGAACAACAATTGCTGAAGCTGAAGCCTTGAAGAAATCAGAAAGAACTCAACGTATTATGATGATTGTATTCACTGTAATTACTGTTATGTTCTCAGCTGGTGTGCAAGTATATTGAATTTTCGGTTCTATCTGAACAATCTTACAAACGATTGCAATTCACTACTTAACCCAATCAAGATGATTCAAACAAAAGTACATGCCTAAAACCTTAAAGAAATAATTTAAAGATCTAGCCTTGGCTAGATTTTTTTATCTTGCTCATAGGCTTAAAGGTTATTTAGCACCAGAAAATAAGCTAATGATAATTTAGGTGTAAGTTATGTTATAATAAAGCTACTCTTGACTAGAGAAAAAAATAAAAATATATTTTGAAATTTTAAATTTTGATATATACTTTTATCAAGTGATTATAGCAGAGGGGATCACCTGATACCATTCCGAACTCAGTAGTTAAG